>NZ_DALZYO010000013.1:0-126472 GCF_031988165.1 Neobacillus sp. | reverse complement strand
TTTTTGGTTGTGTGAGGACATTATTGAATTTGCACCTGTTGATTGGAGCGGAAGGAGCGAGACTCCTGCGGGAGTACGGGGCAGGGGAGACCCCGCAGGCGCGCTAGCGACGAGGAGGCTCCCCGGCACGCCCGCGGAAAGCGAAGCTTCTGGAACGCAAATCAACAGACATGTTACATTAATAATTTCATAACGAATTAACGCAGTGAAATGTTAAAGCTACATAAATAAATATAGACTGTCGAAGGTTTTTCAACAGCCTGACCCCAATCTTTTGGGGTTATTTTTGTTTAATTAGTTATGAAGGCAGGAATATATTTATAAAAATAATAAACAAAATATTGAAAAATTTGCTATACTAAATGAATAAAACAATGTGAATTGGAGGCAATCCGATGTAAAAACCTTTACTTTTATACAAATAAATTGAATAAAAAGTGAGGGTGTTTTATGTTCAATATTGTCGGAAGACCCAGTTCTTTCCGGTTTCTTTGGTTTGGGCAAATGTTTGCCAACTTAGGGGATATTTTATATATCGTCTGTTTAATTAAGTTGATTTTTGAGGCGACAGAGTCCGTTACCTATATGTCACTAGTTCCTTTTTTTAATACCTTTTCCGCCTTGATTAGCGGTTTATTAGCACCATTGGTTATTAATAAATACAGACTCAAATCGATCTTGTTTTTTTCGCAAAGTGGAAAGTCATTATTGCTACTCGTATTAGGCTTAAGTACTGCAACGATTGAAGAGGGAGGTTTGATTTGGGTTTATTTGCTTATTTGTCTTATTTCTTTTTTAGATGGGTGGGCGTCGCCAGCTCGAAATGCACTTGTCCCTAGTCTGGTGGAAGAGAGTAAGCTAGTAAAAACCAATAGTTTACTGTCTATTTCCGATCAGATTGTCCAACTTATTGCCTGGCCAATCGGCAGCATTCTGTTAGTCTCCTTAGGGGCAGGAAAAATTCTTTGGTTAACCTTTAGTTTGTACTTTATTTCTACAGTATTAATGGGGTTAATTGAACCGACTGCTCATTTACCAGGTCAAGAAACCCAAACTCGTATGGATGCCTTAAAAGAGGGCTGGAGAATGTTATGGAATTCAAAGCAGCTTCGGACAATCAGTTTTATGAATATCCTTGAAACTTTTGCTAATGGCGTATGGATTGCTGCCATCTTGTTTGTTTATGTCTCAGAAGCATTAAATAAAGGAGAGAACTGGTGGGGATTTATTAATGGATCCTTTTTTGCCGGAATGCTGTTTGCTGGACTGCTGATTTATCGTTTTTCCTACCTATTAGAAAGAAATTTAGGGAAAACGATTCTGTGGTCAACCTTTAGTTTAATAGCTATTACCTTTATGTTCGGGACTACTTCCATTCCGTGGTTTGCCCTTTTCATCTCCTTTTTGTTTGGCCTGCCGCAAATGGCACGGGATGTAGCTGAGACAACGATTATCCAAAAAAACGCAAGGGAGCAGCTTCTAGCTAAAGTCTATTCAGCACGAGGGACATTAATCTTTGGTACATTCGGGTTATCCTCGCTCGTGATGGGCTGGATTACCGACGAATTTGGCGTGCGAACGACATTTAAAGTGGCGACAATCCTTTTTATTTGTTCTTTTTTGCTCGCACTTAGGAGCAGAAGGTATCTGTTTGGGGAAACAATTTCTAAAAGTAATTAATTTTAAAGGGAAACTACTTGATGGTTTCCCTTTTATCAAGGAAAATAACACTATATCGATATGAAAAAGGAGCGGTTGTTCTGTTTATTCAATTTACGAAACAACAAAAAGACAGTATGATATCCGAAATTCAACGTTTTTTCTATGAAGAAAGAGATGAGGAGATTGGCTTAATTGCTGCTGAAAATGCATATGAGTTTTTTAAAAATCAATTAGGACCACACTTTTACAATGAAGCGATAAGGGACGCTCGCAAAATAATGGAGCAACGAATGGCTGCATTAGAAGAGGATCTTTTTTCATTGGAAAAGAAATTGAAGTAAGAAGGGAATTGTTCAATGCGACCGATAATATTAGGCATCTTTGCTGCTTTCTTTTTTGCTTTTACCTTTATATTAAACAGATCGATGGATTTAGCGGGTGGCAGCTGGATTTGGAGTGCATCATTACGCTATTTCTTTATGGTTCCTTTTCTTTTTATCATCGTAATCGGACGAAAAAATTTAAATTCATTGCTTTTTGAAATGAAAAGTCACCCGATAACATGGCTCGTATGGAGCTCAATTGGTTTTGGGCTGTTTTATGCTCCTATATGTTTTTCTGCGGCCTATGCACCTGGGTGGTTAATCGCCGCCACGTGGCAAATAACGATTATCTCTGGATCACTTCTTGCTCCACTTTTTTACGAAAAGGTGATGACTGAAAAGGGACCCATTCAATTGAAAGGGAAAATTCCTTTTAAAGGGATGGCCATGTCATCAATTATTCTGCTAGGAATCATCTTGATGCAATGGCAGCAAGCCAATCATTTATCAATTGCTGAAATCTCTCTAGGTGTGCTTCCAGTTATCCTAGCATCATTTGCCTATCCGCTGGGAAATCGTAAAATGATGGATTTATGCGGAGGCCGTCTCGATGTTTTTCAACGAGTTTTAGGAATGACGTTAGCGAGTTTGCCTTTTTGGTTTGTTTTATCCATATACGGATTACTTAAAGTGGGACCACCTAGTATTGGGCAGTCCATCCAATCCAGTCTGGTTGCCATTTCCTCAGGTGTTGTCGCAACCATTCTCTTCTTTCATGCTACAGACCTGGTAAGAGGGGACATGCAAAAATTAGCTGCAGTTGAAGCAACTCAATCGATGGAAGTTTTATTTGCGGTTATTGGTGAATTGTTCCTTTTAAATTCCTTATTCCCGAATGCTTTATCGTGGAGTGGCATGGGATTAGTAATGGTTGGTATGGTGTTGCATAGCTATATTTCACACAAAAGTGCTCCAACCTCGATTTCCATATCAACAACTGACAACAGAATACGCTCATAAAAATATTGAATCCTTATCAATCTTCGTTGATAAGGATTTTTACTTTATCCAATAAGAAAGGGGGTTAATTTTTCAATGGCTTCCTGTAAAATCACAGCATTTTTCATATACATCGCTTTTGATTTATCACATTCGGTTTCAAGTGAAAATATTTCTAAATCAGCTTGGGTTTTTTTTAGTGTCGCCATTAAGAGAGGGCGTTGAGCTGCTTCAGGTACTTTGATTTTATCATCATAAAGATCAACGGTTACTCCCCCATATGAATCTACTTGCCCAAGAAAAACATTATCAAGGGTAACTCCTAGTTTTTCTAACTCAGTATAGAGCCAGCCTCTTCCTTTTCCAGCGCACCTTAATGGTTCATCCATGATATTTCCATCCATAATAACGGTTTGAGGCTCTCTCTCTTTCCCCATTTTCATTTGCATATCTTTTGGTGTAAGCGGCCGGTTTTCCTTTTTTAATAAGGCACTTAGATTTCCTCGCGGTTCCAAAACAGCAAATTCAACGTCTGTGAATTGGAAAATGTTCTTTTGGCGAAGCAGAGCCGAAAGTTCATCAATCGTATATTTTTCCTTTTTTAAATTGTTCTCTAATATTTTCCCGTCCTTTATAACGACAGTGCCTTTTCCTTCAACGAAATCACTGAATTTTTTGCTTTTTATTGATAAAAAGTTCACCAAAAAAGTAATAAATCCAAATACGATAATAGCCAGGGCACCATGATACATGTTAGACTCAAGTCCCGTAACTACTTCACCGGCAATACTTCCAATTGTAATACCTGCAACGTACTCAAAGAAGGATAGTTCTGAGATTTGTTTCTTTCCAAGTATTTTTGTTGTAATAAATAAGAGCAGCAAAAAAATCAACGACCGAGTAATAATAAATAACCAACCTGGCATTATTTTTCACCTCAAAATCATTATGAACCTTTATACTGCGGTTCTTGACGTTCAAGTTCTAAAACACGGTATTGTAGATCTTTTTTTATATTAGCAATTGTTAATGCTGTTTCATGGAATACGGCCTTTGCTTCCTCCTCAAGAGAATTTAAGGCGAGGGAGGATAACTGTGCTTCAATTCCTTTTATTGTAGAAAGACATTGCATTACATTTGAAGCAACTGTCACATTGCAGACTTCCTTTCATAAAGTGATACGTTAATTTGTTGATGAAATGAAAAATGGGTTGGCAGAATCGCCAACCTATTCTAACCATTATTGGTTGTATTGTGGTTCTTCAGCTAAAATTTCTTGTAGACGTGGCTCAACGCTGTCAAGAACTGTTTGAGTTTGTTGTGCTGCCTGCTGATAAATTTGTTTGGCATTTTGGTTATCAGTTGCTAGTGCAAAGGTTTCAAAGCTTGCCTGAGCACTTTTTAAGCCAGCTAATGCTTGTTTTACTTGTGTTCCTACTGTCATCTAAAATTCCTTCTTTCTAATTAAGATTTCAATACAAAAGTAGTATGCCAAAATAATGAATGCATATGTATTTTAAAATAAGTTTCGTGTACAACAACTTTTTCCAATCAGTTGAAAATTTCCGAGAAATTAGCAGCCGTGATATAAAAATTGTTGAGGGATCTAATAGAAAAATGAACTTCGAATTTTCGTTGAATAATTCAAATATTGGCAATTATAAGGTAAAATAGAAATCATAGGAAGAAGAATCATACATAAGGGAGAGATAATTTTTGATCTTATTTAAAAGAAAAGAAGTAGCTGATGATCATCATGTTAAATTAGTTGCCTATACCATAATTTTATACATAAGCAGTTTGTTTGTTCCATTTGTAGTTGTGGCATCCTTTCAGAGTCTGGTTTACTATTCACGGTCCCAATGGTTTTTTACGACCCCATTATCCGCTTATATAACGTTTATGTGTGGAATGTTGTTTATCGCAGTTGTATTTACTTTTTATTTACTTTTTAGAGAGCGCTGGGAAGGGCGTGCTTTTAAATGGATAACAGGGATATTATTGATTGCAAGTATTCCAGCATTTGCCTTGAGCTTAACGAATTACTATTATTTGGATGAAGAAGGTATCCATTATAATTCCTTGACAAGCTTAAAGGAAACTGAATATAAATGGGATGAAATAACAAAAGTTCATGTCGTCTATCGAAACCACCAAGGCACCACTGGTTTATTTCAATATAAATTTGAGAAAGGGGATGGCGGTAAAGTAACCCTTCTGAATAATGATTACTTGAGGGATCATAGGTGGCAAATTGAGGAAAAAATAAAAGAAAACCATATTCCCGTGAAGGACAATTATAATAATCCAATTGTGGATTAACAGCCAATGGCGATTTTTTATGATCCATCTTCAAAATTCACAGTTTTGTAACAATTTTTGGGTAAATTCTAAATATTCCGTGTTATAATAAGGTTGTAAAAGAAAATATTAAAGTTAACATCTTAGGAGGCTCAACCATACGTGTTCGTTCCGTTAGTGAACGAGTAGTAAGGTTATTCCTATACAATCATTTGGTAGGTGGAGCGATGTAACAGCCACATTGGAAAGGCATAAATCCAAAACAAAATCCTCTTATAGTGCTATTTGTGTTTTCAATCGTAGTCACTATCAAAGGAATAAGTTGAGGATTTATAGATGATTTCATCTGATACAAGAATAATTTTATTTCGATGTAATCAATCAAAACCCTAATCCAAATAGCTACATTGCCAAGAAGCTATAAATCCAAATGATGGAGTAAGAGTCTCAATTGGTTTCAAACCAAAGATTTGTTTCTTTTAGGAATTTGAATTCCATTAAATTACATGTGAATTAATTCCTTAAACGGAACAAACACACATCAGCGGATTTTTCAAAGTATCCTCTTTTGGTTGTTATTTGACTAAAAAGGAAACGTATTTTGATTATTTAATTGGCTGATGTCATGGTTGGGTCCCCTAAGATGTTAATACCACTAAGGAGTTACTTCAGAAAAGAGGTAGCTTCTTTTTATTTTTTTTTTGAAGTTCATACTTCATTGAAATTCAAATAGAAAGATATTAATACAATCCTGATAACATGGTAGTTGCTCTAACTATTCAATTAATAAAAGCATATAATTATTAATCAAGTTCAAGATTCGTTATACTGTAATTAGAAGTCTATTTTGAAAGGGGCCAGATAATGACAGGAACACAAGAATTAACTCTGATCGAACAACAGGAAGCAATCATGGCAAAAATTCAGCACCGCAAATTGACGAAACGAAAGATTTTTCAACGGGTACTATTAATAACTATTGGTGCCATGCTAATGGCAGTGGGACTCGAAATATTTCTCGTTCCCAATAATGTTATTGATGGCGGGATTACCGGTATTTCCATCATGCTTTCCTATATTACGGGATGGAAACTAGGGATTTTCCTTTTTATCCTTAATATTCCTTTTTTCTTCATTGGTTACAAGCAAATCGGAAAAACATTCGCTCTATCTACCCTTTATGGTATTATCGTTCTTTCGATCGGTACTACTTTACTCCATCCAGTTCCAGCCTTTACTCAAGATATACTCCTTGCAACCGTATTCGGTGGAATTGTCCTCGGAATAGGTGTGGGAATGGTCATTCGATATGGAGGCTCCTTAGATGGAACTGAAATTCTTGCCATTCTTTTTAATAATAAACTTCCTTTTTCCGTTGGGGAAATCATCATGTTTTTTAATCTCTTTATTCTAGGGTGTGCTGGTTTTGTTTTCACATGGGACCGGGCGATGTATTCGTTAATTGCCTATTTTGTCGCTTACAAAACGATTGATATCACCATTACAGGCCTTGATGAATCCAAATCAGTTTGGATTATTAGTGACAATGCCAAACAAATTGGCGATGCCATTATGAATCGTCTTGGTCGAGGCGTTACGTATATTAATGGCGAAGGAGCCTATTCAGGTGATATTAAAAAAGTAATATTTTGCGTTATCAATCGTCTTGAAGAAGCAAAATTGAAGGAAATCGTTACCGAAAATGACGATAGTGCCTTTTTAGCGGTTGCGGATATCGCAGAAGTTCGTGGAGGAAGATTTAAGAAAAAAGACATTCATTAAAGCTGGCAAAATTTTGCTGGCTTTTTTTTATTTTTCCGTATTTATGGTTGTTTTTTTTGATATTAAAGTGATATCATAATGATGAGAGATGGAAAAATTAACTAAATGGAGAGTGGTTGGTTTGAACGAGAAAAATATAGGCAAAATAAATGGTTTCTTGGGGTTATTGCTATTACTTTTAGGTGCGGCAATGACTGGCCTCAGTTTTAATCAATTTGTACTAACTGAAAACTTTATTTGGTTATTAGCAGCTATTTTGTGCGCTTTAATCACAATTCTGCTCCTTTCAGGTTTAACAATTATTCAGCCTAATCAAGCAAAAGTATTCACATTATTCGGCAGTTATCTAGGTGTAATTAAGCATGAAGGCTTTTGGTTGACATTACCCTTAACTGTTAGAAAAACGGTCTCACTTCGGGTTATTAATTTTAATAGTGATAAGTTAAAGGTAAATGACTTAGAAGGAAATCCGATTGAAATTGCAGCGGTTGTGGTTTATAAAGTATCTGATACTGCCAAAGCGGTTTTCGGGGTGGAAGATTATAAAGAGTTTGTCCATACACAAAGTGAAACAGGATTGCGACATATTGCCAGTCAGTACCCCTATGATAACTTTAACAATGACTATGAAATTTCATTAAGGCAGCATTCAGATGAAGTAGGCGATGAGTTAACGAAGGATTTGCAAACAAGACTGGGTTTGGCCGGTGTGGAAATTATCGAAGCAAGGATAATGCACCTAGCCTATTCAAGTGAAATTGCTCATGCGATGCTTCAGAGACAACAGGCGAAGGCGGTGTTGGCAGCACGGAAGGTAATTGTTGAAGGGGCTGTTTCTATGGTGAAATCAGCCATTGATCAGTTAAGTACGGAAGGGATTGTCGAATTGGATGAAGAAAAGAAAGCTCAAATGGTCAATAATTTAATGGTTGCATTAGTTTCTGAAAAGGGTAGCCAACCAGTGATTAATACAGGAACAATTTACTAAGGTTGTGGTTTGATGGCTGAAAAAAAACGATTTTTATTGCGTATTGACCAGCAATCCTACGATGCAGTAGAAAAATGGGCAAATGATGAATTTCGTAGCATCAATGCGCAAATAGAATTGATAATTAACAAAGCACTTAAAGAGGCAGGAAGATTAAAAAAACAAACTCAAGGTGAAAATAGTGACGAAAATTAACCGTTTGTTGTAATTGGGCAATATGATATAACGTATTTTATGTCGTTTCATAGCGAAAAAATGGTTGATTCTTCATCATCTTTTGTCGTACCTTGCGCTTGCCTTGGAAATAAGTTTTGCAAAAAATGAAATATTTCCTAAAAAGATGGCAGAATCTCTGCCATCTTTTTCAACCTCAAAATAAAAGCTCGTATACTTCATTCAATTCATAAGCTCTTTTTTCGTCTTGTTCTTCTTTTGCATATCTAATTTCATTTGGGAGGATTTTATTTAAAAAATGAATTTCTCTTTGGTTCAAATCTCGGACAAAAGATCCCTCGGATGTATAATGGCCATCCGACAATTTATAAAATAATCGCCTGCCATCTGAATGTTCATCAGTATAATTTGATAAAATTTCCCTAAGGTATCCTAACGTTTTATCCATTTTCATCACCCAACCTTTCAGCTTTATTTTTTAACGGAATTTTTTTTATATGCGCTCAAGCAATATGTTTAGATGGTTAAACTAGCCGAAAGGGGAAAGATAGGAAATACTAGACAAAAAAGCAAGTATGAAGTCATACTTGCTTAGTAAAAGAAGAACAAGAAGCTGATAATGGAAGAAATCAGACTGGAAATCGTCTATACACCAGAAACTGTACCCGTACCTATCATCCATTACACCTTTGAACAGGTAATTATTCGATAGCTTAAATAATCCTGATACTTTATGACCATATTTCCATGCTGATTAAGAATATCAAAAAGCTCGGGTTCGAAGATATTAGAAAAATTAAACTCCTGTGCGTGGTTTCCTTGACTCATGCTTTGGCTTTGGGACTTCAGTACAATATTTTGAAACCCTGTAACTTCTAATAGGTGACTCCAATCCTCCTCTAATAATAAGGAATCTAATGCGTAAAAGTTCTTAATTTCTTTTTCTTCCTTCTGACTTAACCTCTTATTAATAGTCATTTCGTTGGCAATAAGACGGCCACCTGGTTTTAGTACTCTAAAAAATTCCTTTAATGCCTTTGGTTTATCTACAAAAGCTAATACTGATTCGGACAAGATAAAATCGAAATTATTATCTGCGAATGGAATCTTTTCGATTGACCCTTGAAATAATTGAATCGGAAGATGTAAGCTTTCAAAGCGGCTCTTTGCCTTTTCAACCATTATCGGATTGATTTCTAAACCGAAAACTTTAGCGTTATACTGCTGGTACAAATAAGCAGTAGTTTGTCCAGTTCCACAGCCTGCATCTAAAATTAACGAGTTCTTAGTAATATTTTCTTTGGCAAGCATGTTTTTGGTTAATGGGATTCCACCTGGATGGGCTCCGCCAACACCAAACTTGGCTAAGAAATCAATATATGTTAATCCTCCCATAGACTCCACCTACCTATCTTTTTTGCATAGTATGATAAAAAGCGGAGAGAAGTTCATTTCTTTTGAGCTTTATTTCGTGTGATGTTAAAGTACGATCCAAATATAGATACCTATAATAAAGTTATGTAAACTAAAAATAAACTCAATATTAATTTTTGGTAATAAAACCTGCTTCTTTTTATTATCTTCTTCATATCCTTACATTACCAAATTAAAAATGAAACGCCTTTATCATCCGATTGATAAAGGCAGTTAAGGCGGTGGATCCTTGATTTTACGTCAAACAATTCTATGGATTTGGAAATTAATCGATCCCTTCTTTTTTTTATGTTCTCGTTTGCATTACGTTAACAATGGAAGTAAAGGACAATCGATATTTCGTGTTCGGATTACTAAATATAAAGGGGATAATTTTACTCTCTCTGATGGCACATGCATTAACAGAAATGACTTATTATTAAAAATTCACTTCCACAATGTCAGGTTAATAAATGACCATCTAAAAATTAAGAATGATCTAATTCGTGCAAGACTGATTTATAAGTTGGTTCTAGGTTCGATGCCATTGCTGGCCGTCTATTTAAAGGAACATCCTGAAGAGGTAAAAATTAAGGGGGTAATTGGAATTACAACTATTAATAAAGGTGTAAGGTCGTTAGGGTTCGAATGCTATCCTCCTTCAAACCGATTATATATTTACTTTAAAAAAATTGGTCAACTGCCTATATTCTTGCTTTCCAGTTCTTCCTTCAAAAACTTTCACAAAAATCAACTTACTTATTTATTTTTATCAAAGAGAAAACTTTATGATATTTATTGGCAAAATCCTGCTAGTAAATAACAAAGCATCACAGGTTCCTAATAATAATTTTCAAAGGAATTGAACAAATTAAACAAATGGAAAGGGACTTTTCGCTTTCCATAAACTTGGAAGGAGTGCTGTCGATGAGGAGCAATAGAAAGCAGTCGTTTTTCAAGGTGCTTAAGCCTAAACGTAAGAGTAATGGAGCAATGTGGGCATCCCTCTTAGGCCTTGGAATAAGTGCGGCTACTGTTTTTGGGGTAACAAGAGGGAAGCGTAAAGACTTCACACTTCCTTTTCAAAATGTTGTAAAAAATTTTTCCCCTAAGATGAACTTTAACAGGATGGATGACACTGCCTTAACAGAGTTTTCAGAAGAGCTATTAGAAAGTGCTTTAAATAAAAATAATATTAAATAAAAAGATGCCTTTCGTTAGCCTAAAAAGTCCGCCATTGCGCGGACTTTTTTATAATATAAGAATTTATATATTGAACTTTGAAAATTGTCCAGCGCAAGCGCCCTAGCGACTAGAGTGATTCCTTCACCTCCCTACGATAAGTCAACATCGGTTCAATTCGTTTACCGTGTTTCCTTTAGCTAATCAGAATTTATTCCCTAAATTCTGAACGCATAAATTCAACTACGCCTCTGTCTTCGCCTAACGGCTTGCCAGTCGGCGAGTTTACATTAATCTCAGTCGGTTCAGTCCAGCTCTTACGTCGCTGAACAGGGCGCTTGCGCTTTTCTAAATATGTTAAGTTGCACCAGGAACTTTACGTGGTATGTATTGGATACTCTCTGAAGAATAGAGTTTTATGATTAACAAATGACCCAGTGTTTTCGCTTGAATTAACACAGGTTGATTATACTTATTTTTAAATGCAAAATCTGGTCCATACCAACTAACTGTGGCATCACGTCCTGGTGGAATATAAGGAACCGCTCTACTGTGTGAAAAGCGCTCCGTTACCTCGAGTCCAGCATTATCCACAGCATTAAAGAGTGTTGAGGATACTTGGCAGATTCCACCACCAATATCTTCGGTAAACTCTCCTCTTACGATAACTTTAGCTCGCAGGTAACCCCGTGTTTTTGTGCGTTTACCCACAACTTTATTGAATGAGAACGTCTCCCCAGGGAAAACAACATAATTATTGATTGCGTTTGCTGCTAACTGAATATTGGTGGAACGGTTTTTATTATGTGAATTATAAGAAGTAACATAGCGGCCAATCCGCTTGTAACGGATATCATCAAGTAATTCACTATCCACTTTTGGCGGGACTCTGAGCATGGGTAATTCAATACTGGACTGTTTATGTGAAAAAAAATAAACATAGAATTGTTCCGTAAAGGAATCGCGATGGATGCGATAACCTACACGCTCGGAGATAATACTTCCATTTTGGTCTAAACGGGCATTTTCAGGTTCTACAGAAAACTTTTTGTCTAAATTGTCCAAAAATTGATTGTATCGATTGGAATCAATGATTGGTAAATCCGTATAAGGAATGGAAAAATCTAATCGATTGATGCTTGTCACATTGCTGCCATCTTTTGTAATGGTTAAACTATCTGGAGAATTAACTTGTTGAGTCCCCAGAAAAAAACCCAATATCAAAGCTAAAATCATAACCTGCAAGCCTCCTCATTATAATATTGGTAGTATTTTGCCATTTTATGTAATCCAAAAGGTGTAAGAAATAATTTAAAAATTTTCCAACTAAAGCTTTACAAAAAATAAAAAACATATTATTATCATTATTAATAATGATAATAAAGTTGAGGAGCTAATTTTGATGATGAATGAAACTACGGTTGAGGTTATTTTACACCCAGTACGGATGAGAATTATACAATACTTAATTAATCAACAACTAACAGCCCAGCAATTAAAAGAATTGCTCGCAGATATCCCTCAAGCGTCATTGTACCGGCACATAAAAAAACTTGTAGAAGCAGAAGTCATTCATATCGTGGACGAAATACCAAATCGGGGCACAATCGAAAAAGTGTATTCTATTCATAATCCAAACAAAGCTTTAATTGGTCCTGAAGAAATAAATAAACTCTCTAAGGATGAACATATGGGCTTGTTTATTAAATTCATGGCCAATTTAATGGGTGAATATGATAGGTATCTAAACCAAGAAATAATTGATTTAAGAAGAGACGGTGTATCCTTCCGGCAGGCGCCCCTTTACTTAAGTGAAGAGGAATTCGCTGAATTTATTAAGGATTTAACCGCGGTTTATACGAAGGTTACGCTGAACAAGCCACAAAGGGACAGAAGAAGAAGAACGCTTGCAACGATTATCATTCCAGAACAATCGAAAGAACAATAGGGGGCCTTGATCATATGGAGAAAGAGGTTACGATACAAAGTAAAGTAGCATTAAAGGGGACATTAAGTATCCCTGAAACTCGCGTCGAAAAGAACCCAGCCGTATTAATCATTCCGGGAACCGGCAAATTAGATCGTAATGGAAAAGTGAATAAGAAGTTGGATTTAAAGCTCTATCGACAATTAGCCGATTTTTTAACTTCCATTGGTTTTATTAACCTGCGCTACGATAAACGAGGTGTTGCCGAAAGTGAAGGTGATTATTTAACAACTGGGTTGTGGGACTTAGTAGAGGATGCCAGGGCAGCAGTACGGTTCTTAAAAGGACTCCCCGAAGTGGACGCTAATAAAGTCATAGTTTTTGGACATAGTGAAGGAAGTATGCTTGGTACGGCAGTTGCCTCCCGTGAAGAGCTAGGTGGCTTGATTTTACTAGCAGGTGCTGTAGAGACATTGAGCGAAGCGTTAAAAAGACAAAGGGACATTGCTACTCAGGACATCATCAATGCAAAAGGATTTCAAGGATTTTTACTTCGCTTATTGGGAGTACAAAACAAAGTTGAAAAACAGGCACAAAAATATATAGATAAGGTTCTTAACTCGACAAGCGATGTAATGAAGGTAAGTTTTGTTAAAACAAATGCCAAGTGGATGCGCGAGCATTTTACCTATAATGTGAGAGAAGATTTGGTGAAAGTTACTTGCCCTGTTCTGGCGATTACCGGGGAGCGAGATATTCAAGCAAATGCTGAGGTGCTAAAAGATTTGTCGCATTATGTAAAAGGGGATGCACAATATCATATTGTGGATAACATGGGGCATTCCTGTAAGTATATTACGAAAACGTCAACCATGTTTACGGCTAAAAAAGATATCATAGCGGAAGGAAATCTGCCGTTACATCCTGAACTTATTAAATCCCTAGAGGCTTGGCTACAAAATCATTTTATAATCAATGCTTCTCAGCAATCGGATATTATTTAGTTTAATTAGGACTGGGCTGTCAATATGACGGCCTTTTTTTGATTGTAATGAAAAATTTGAAGAATTATAGTATATTAGCAGTAAATAGATATCTGCTAGCAATTAGCTAATAGAAGAATAGGAGTGTCTTCCATGACTGAAACCGAAAGAATTCAATTAAATATCAGAATTACCAAGGAAACCTCGGCGAAACTGGATGAAATTGTCGAGTATTATCAACAAGGGATAAAGCTTGGTAGGATCTATAAAGGTGATGTCTTAACGGATATCATCGAAAAGTCATATGAAGTAATGAATAAACAAAAGAAATCGAATCGGAGATATTAATAGGTTGACAAGGTCGAGAGAGAACCATTCGTTTCTTGGCCTGTTTTATTTTTTACATAAAAAAACATGTTGATGTTTATTAGAATATTTAGAAAAAAGTTTGAATATTTAAATTTAGAATGTATAATTTATTTATAACATACCAACTGGTTAGTATGAGAAGGGAGTGTATGAAGCTGCCTCCAATGGCGCATATATTGTAAGCGTGTTAAGAACTGACTTCTTTGGATAACATTTAGTAAGTCAGGGAGTTAGTCCAGGATTGAAGAGTGAGATGGTAAGGGTGGGATAGATTATGAGATTAGTTGGAAAGACAGCAATCGTTACTGGCGGAGGGAGCGGGATTGGACGCGCGACCGCAATTCGATTTGCAGAAGAAGGCGCGAATGTCGTAGTTGCTGACGTTGACTCCAATGCAGGAGAGGAAACGCTAAGTTTAATAGAAGTTCTCGGAGGCAGGGCTATTTTTGTTAAAACAGATGTTTCTGAATCAGGACAAATGAAAAATTTAATCCATGTTACCACCAATACATTTGGGACCTTAAATATCATGTTCAACAATGCGGGAATAAGCAATTCAGAGGTTAGAAGTGTTGATTTGGCAGAAGAGGAATGGGACCGGGTAATCGATATTAATTTAAAGGGTGTATTTCTTGGAATCAAATATGCTATTCCTGAGATAGTGAAAGCAGGCGGCGGTGCGATTATTAATACTTCAAGTTTGCTCGGACTTAAAGGGCAAAAATATATGTCTGCCTACAATGCTTCAAAGGCGGGAGTGGTTGTGCTGACCCAAAACGCGGCCCTTGAGTACGGAAAATACAATATCCGGGTCAATGCCATCGCTCCAGGAGTCATAGATACAAAAATTATTGATTTATGGAAGCAAAATGAGCGAAAGTGGCCGATTATCTCACGAGCCAATGCCCTAGGCAGAATTGGTACTCCTAATGAAGTAGCCAATGCGGTTCTATTTTTAGCATCGGATGAAGCCTCATTTATTACCGGCGCAACTCTTTCAGTTGATGGAGGAGGTCTGACTTTTTAACGATTAGTCAATGGTAGAGAAAAAATTGATGGAGGAAGATTCATGAGTGAAAAGAAAAATTGGTGAATTCTTTACCCTGAATCTATCGCAATAAATGTTAAGATGCCGAATAAACCTTTAGGACAAATTCTTCAAGAAACAACGGCAAAATATCCTACAAATAATGCGCTTTCCTTCTATGGAAAAAAGTTATCATACCAGCAATTATCCTCCCTTTCTCTAGCTTTTGCTTCAGCCTTGCAGCATAATCAAGTTCATATTTTATTGCTATTACTATCACGAGTGGATAGGGGAATTTCTTGAAGTTTCAATGGAATGTGTATAAAGGAGAGATATAGAATATGATATAATTTTTAATAGACTTTTTACAGATTGTGAGGACATAACGGTGAAAGAAAAAATAACGGAACAAAGCATCCGCTTATTTGAAAAAAAAGGATTTAGTGAAACATCAATTCAAGATATTGTTGATTCCCTTAGTGTGACAAAGGGTACATTTTACTATTACTTCTCGAGTAAAGAAGAATTATTAATGGATATCCATCTTGGTTACATTGATGAATTGCTACTTCAACAAAATCGGATATTTAATGACGCAATGAAAACCTGTAAAGAAAAATTATTTGAGATAGTTTATATGCTGCTCACAGATATTAAAGACCGAGGGTCTGCAGCGAAAATATTTTTTAGAGAATTGAAAAATTTAAGTCCAGAACGCCTTGCCATAATTGACCCAAAGCGTGACCAGTTTAGGCTAAACATTGAAGGATTAATCAAAGCTGGAATGGAAAAAGGTGAATTTCGACCGGAATTAAATGCCCCGATCATTACATTTGGAATCCTGGGGATAACCAATTGGAGTTACCAGTGGTTTAATCCAAGTGGGAGGTGCTCTGATATGGAGGTAGCTGAGATTTTTGTCGAAATGATTTTAAAGGGAATTCAAGTAAAGTGAAGAAAAAGTGAGAGAGGGCTATTTATGATTAATCCCCTCTCTTTAAAAAATACCAACCGGTCAGTATTGAGGTAATATTCAATTTCTGAGTACTTAAACTACAACATCATAAATCTGAATTTTCAATATAAAAAGGAGGATAAATATGCCTCATCAAATAAGTAAAGATACGATCCCTGTCCGAAAAGGAGAAGAATTAAATTTATCGATTTTAGAAAAATTTTTACATGAGAACATCGTATCATTACCAGATGGTCACCTTGAAATCTTACAATTTTCTGCTGGTCATTCGAATTTAACCTACCAACTAAAGATGGGAAATTGGGAGGCAGTGTTACGCCGTCCACCACTAGGACCTGTCGCACCGAAGGCTCATGATATGAAGCGCGAATTTAAAATCCTATCAGAACTGCACCCTATTTTTCCTGCCGCCCCAAAGCCTTACCTTTTTTCAAACAATCTTGACATTGTAGGCAGCCCGTTTTTCCTTATGGAAAGAAAAAATGGAATTGTCGTCGATACGTTCTTCCCAGATGGGATCACAGTAACTAAAGACGTTTGCCGGGGCCTATCGGAAATAATGGTTGATAAGCTTGTGGAATTACATGACATCGATTACAAACAGACTAAGTTGGCTGAAATAAGCAAGCCAGAGGGCTTTATGGAACGACAGGTCCATGGTTGGGTTGGCCGGTATGAACGGGCGAAAACCGATGAAATTGCTGTCGTCGATTCCTTGGAAAAATGGCTGATAGACCATATCCCCAAAAACCACGATGCAGCCATCATTCATTACGACTTTAAGTTTAATAATGCGATGTTTAACGATAATTTAACGGAAATGGTAGGTTTATTCGATTGGGAAATGACCACCGTAGGAGACCCGCTTGCTGATCTTGGAGTAGCAATGAGTTATTGGAATCAGCCAGATGATTCTGACCTTTTGAAAATGGGATTAGGCAAGGCGCCAGTGACAGCTGTTCATAAAGGATTTTTAACGAGAAGACAATTTATCGAACTATATTCGAAAAAGAGCGGCCGAGATATCGCCAATTTCAATTTTTATTTAACGTTTGCTTACTTTAAACTCGCCGTGATTGGCCAACAAATCTATTATCGCTATAAAAAAGGGCAAACACATGATGCTCGTTTTGCCAATTTTAATTATTTTGTTAAAAATCTAATTTTGCATGCAGCAAATGTTGCTGATGAAAAGCTATAAGGGAGCTGGATAAGAATGACAAAAATTCACCTCCTAATGAGGAAAGAAGATATCAAAGAAGAGAAAATCGCAGATGGGAAAAAACTCGCTGTCGTACTTGATGTTCTTCTGGCAACAACAACGATTGTTTCAGCTTTAAAGGATGGTGCAAAAGAAGTCATTCCAGTATTACATCGCCAAGAAGCTATGGAGGTTGTTAAGGAATTTCAGCATGGGCAGTACATACTTGCTGGAGAATTGGATGCTTATCCGATCAACGGGTTTGACTATCCTAGTCCTATATTGATAGGAGAAACTATCAAAGGAAAATCACTTATTTTATCGACAACGAACGGAACGGTTGCTTTAAGAAACTCGTCTTCAGCAAATAAGGTCTATGTCGCATCTTTGTTAAATAGTCCTGCGGTTGCCGCTTCCCTTCAAAAAATGAGAGAAAAACAAACGATTCTCATTATTTGCTCTGGGAATTCTGGTGAAATAAGCTTAGAGGATTTTTATGGTGCCGGTCATTTAATTGATTGTTTATTGAATTTATGCCAATACGAATTAACGGATGCAGCTAAAGCAGCCCTTTATTTTTACCGAGGACACGAAGATTCCTACGAAGTTTTGCTAGATTCTTATGTTGGTAAATTGTTAGGTAAACATAATCACCATGCTGACGTTAAGATGGCTGCCTCAAAAGGAATCACATCGATAGTACCTATTCTAAAGGATGGAAAAGTTGTAATTGAAACAACCTGCTCTGTCTAAGTCAGCTTTAAGAGAGTATCATTCCTTTTCTAAAGCAATAGTTGAATGATCAAATAATTAGCTGGAAGGAAGATGGAAATAAGTAGGAGGAAACCAGCATTTAAAGGAAATTAGGGGTGGATAATCATGAAAGCTATACAATTGAAAGAATACGGTGGTCCAGAAGTATTACATTTGATTGAAATGAAAAAACCGATTCCCAATGGACATGAAGTATTAATTGAAATTAAGGCAATTGGTGTCAATTATGCGGATACAGCAAGAAGAGAAGGTCAGTATGTCGTACCCACACCGCTTCCGTTCATTCCCGGAGCTGAAATTGCTGGAGTTGTCGTAGAAGTGGGTGATCAAGTAACAAATGTTAGACGGGGAATGAGGGTAGTCACTTTGATTGAATCGGGCGGTTATTCGGAATTTGCCGTTGCTGATGAGCGCTCGCTTATTCCAATACCTGAGTCATTAGACTTTCAGCATGCTGCAGCCTTGCCACTTCAAGGCTTAAGTGCCTACCATATATTAAAAACCATGGGCCATTTGGAACATGGCGATAGTGTCCTCGTTCATGCGGCTGCAGGTGGAGTCGGAACCATCGCTGTGCAGCTTGCCAAGCTTTTTGGTGCGGGTAAGGTGATTGCTACTGCAAGTTCAGCTGGAAAATTGGAAATGGCTCGTGAAATGGGAGCCGACGTCCTCGTGAACTATACCGAACCTAACTGGGATCAGCAAGTTCTTGAGGCAACAGGTGGCAGAGGGGTGAATATTGCTCTCGAAATGGCAGGCGGGGAAATTTTTCATAAAACATTAAAATGCCTGGCAACGTTTGGTAGACTTGTTATTTACGGTGTCGCAAGTGGGGAGCAAGCTCGTTTTTATCCGTCAACACTGATGGGCAGAAATCAATCGGTTATTGGTTTTTTCCTGCCGCAAATTATGAGAAAACCAGAACTGCTGCAGCCAAGTTTAGTAGACCTACTTACTTATTTAGAAGCAGGAAAACTGAAACTTACCATTGGTGGCGTGTTTCCATTAAAGGATGCAGCAAATGTTCATACTCTAATGCAATCACGTAAGACACAGGGCAAGTTGATTTTAGAGCCATGATTTTTTTCCATGAAAGAGGGGGCTCCAAAGCAATAAAAGGTTTCATAGTTGTTAACAAGGGTCTTGAAGAAATTCAAGGCTTTTTTGCGTTAATCTTTAATAATTTATGAACAAACTGTTAAATAGTAGAGAAGATTTAGGCAGATGGTTTGATATACAAAAAAATTCGATTACACTAAAGAGGTAAGTTTTTTTAAGTTGGGAGTTGAAGAGTTTTGAAAATATTAGTGATTGAAGATAATAAAAGTGTTTGCTCGATGATTGAGATGTTTTTTGCCAAGGAAGGAATTGAGGGTGTTTTTGTAAATGATGGCTTAGAGGGCTACAACTGTTTTAAAACTGGGACATGGGATGGTCTCATTATTGATTGGATGCTCCCGGGAATGGACGGGGTTTCAATCTGTCGGAAAATAAGAGAAGAAAAGTTTACCGTTCCAATTATTATGTTAACAGCCAAGGACAGTGAATCCGATCAGGTGCTCGGGCTTGAGATGGGCGCGGATGATTATGTGACGAAGCCGTTTAGCCCATTGACACTAATGGCGAGAATTAAAGCGGTAACACGAAGAGTCCAGACACAAATGCCACAGGAGCAAGACAATTTCCTAAAAACTGACCATTTTAAGGTCAATAAAATCACGAGAGAAGTGTTTGTTGACGGAACGCCAATTACAAATCTAACGCCAAAAGAGTTTGATTTACTGTTTTATATGGTAGAGCATCCGAAGCAGGTTTTTTCGAGAGAGCAGCTGCTTGAACGGGTGTGGGGATATCAATTTTACGGTGATGAGCGAACCGTTGATGTCCACATCAAAAGGCTCCGGAAAAAGGTTGAAACCACTTCGCAGCCATTCTTCCATACAGTATGGGGAGTAGGTTATAAGTTCGATGACACAATCAAAGCAGATGAAGTTTAAGTATATTTACCAACAGTTTTTTAGTCATATTAGCGTCATCATAATTGCATTTTTATTGTTAAGCATCATTTTTACCCATTATGTTGAAAATTTGATTTATGAAAACAAAGCAGAGGAACTGATTTCATTTGGTGAGGCTATTATTTCAGATATGAAGGAGAATCCTCCTGCCGCTAACCAGATCATAAACCAATACAGCAATATGTTGGCAGCGAGAAAAATGAGACTTACTTGGTTCGATCAGAATGGCGTGTATTTGACAGACAAAAATGGACCGAATATTAAGAACTTGTCTCCTAAACAATGGGATTTGGTTACAAAGGGAGAAACTCTGATTATCCCCATTGATTATAAAAGTTTTGGGCAGGAAGGTGTTACATTTGTAGTAAAACCCTACGTAGATAAAGGCAGGTTTTATGGCGGTGTAATTTTAATTTCGCCAATCAGCGGTTCGAGTAAAATGATCGAACAAATAAATAAATTTTTACTGTATACCATCTTGATTGCTTTCGGTGTTGCCTTTTTACAAAGCTGGTATTTGTCGAGAATTCATGTCCATCGGATTAAACGGCTTCGTGATGCCGCGTCACTTGTATCTGAGGGAAATTATCATGTTAAGGTAAATTCCGCTAATTTTGATGAAATCGGTGAATTAGCCAACGATTTTAACCACATGGTCGATAAAATCAATGCCTCGATGGAGGAAATTGAGAGTCTCGAAAATCGGAGACGTCAGTTTATGGCCGATGTTTCCCATGAAATGCGGACACCGTTAACGACAATTAGCGGAGTGGTTGAAGGGTTAAAAAATAACATGATTCCCGAAGAAGATAAAGAGAGAGGGATCAATTTAGTAAGTCATGAAGCAAAAAGACTGATTCGCCTCGTCAATGAAAATCTAGATTATGAAAAAATTCGCTCGAATCAAATCCAGTTATTTAAAGAAGATATTCAGCTGTTGGAAGTGCTGGAAATCATTCAGGAGCAATTATTGCTCCAAGCAGAAGAAAAAAATAATCATATCCTGGTGGAAGCAGCACCTGATGTGATGGTGAATGCTGATTATGATCGCTTAATTCAAATTTTAATTAATATCACTAAAAATAGTATTCAATTTACATCAGATGGGACAATCTGGCTACGGGGAAGAACAGACCAGAACTATACGATTATCGAGATAGAAGATACTGGTGCTGGTATCGATTCGAATGAAATCGAAAATATTTGGCGTCGTTTCTATAAGGCCGATATTTCAAGGACAGGTAACCCCTATGGTGAATTTGGTCTAGGCCTGTCTATTGTTAGGCAATTAGTTCTCCTGCATAATGGCGAAATTGAAGTTAATAGTGAACAAGGAAAAGGAACGAAATTTGTCATCCGATTCAAGTATGAATAATTTCTTTAAAGCCGCGGGTTGAAAATGCGGCTTTTTTCGTGTTTATTCCATTTAATTTCGTATTAAATTCCAAAACTCGTTATAGTTTGTTAACAATTTCTTAAGATTTGTCAGGTAAAGTAAAGACAGATAAGAAAGACATTAAACAATGCTTAAAGGAGAGCGAATGAGATGGAATTTAAAAATGAAAATGAATTCGATAAGGATCAAACAAATTCATCTGAGATGACTGAAAATACTAGTGAAGAAGCGTCACATAAGGATATAAGCGATTTCGGCAATATGGAGGAAAATATGAATGCAGTGGATGCTGAGTTCCCGATTGAGCCTCATGAATCCATCCATACGGACGAAAGTGGAAAGTCAACAGAATTTGAAGGACAAGCAGAAGCAGCCGTTCCTCCGATTATGGAACAAACTCGGATAACGAACCAAGTTGAGCAAAAGAAGGATAAGAAACGGAATGTAAAAGGGTTTGCATCCACCCTTGCTGCAGGGGTGATTGGGTCTGTATTAACGTTAACGATTCT
The DNA here is from genome assembly GCF_031988165.1 of Neobacillus sp. Classification (NCBI taxonomy): domain Bacteria; kingdom Bacillati; phylum Bacillota; class Bacilli; order Caryophanales; family Bacillaceae; genus Neobacillus; species Neobacillus sp. The sequence continues at coordinate 104,468 of NZ_DALZYO010000013.1, read as the reverse complement.
CCCGCATACGGATTACATAAAAAGCTTTTATCCGAATGCAGAGAATCAAGTGACTAGTGGTACTGGGTCATCGGTAAAGCAAGTAGTAGCGCAGCCAACAATGGCATCTTCCGGTTCCATTGCTGATACCGTTGAAAAAGTATCAAAAGCAATTGTGGGTGTTGTTAATTATCAGCAACAGCAAACCAATGATCCTTGGGGAAATTCTAGTAATCAAAAAAGTGTGCAATCCGGTTCTGGCTCAGGGGTTATTTTTCAAAAAAATAACGACATCGCCTATATTGTTACAAATAATCACGTAGTCGAGGGCGCTTCGAAGCTTGAGATTTCTTTATTTGATGGCCAAAAAACAACAGCTGAAGTCGTTGGGACTGACGCCCTAACTGATCTAGCTGTATTAAAAATTGATGCAAAATACGTCACAGCAACGGCTGATTTCGGGGATTCGTCTACCCTTAGACCTGGTGATCAGGTTTATGCGATTGGGAATCCACTTGGACTTGATTTATCAAGAACGGTCACACAAGGTATTGTCAGCGCCATTAACCGCAGCATTTCCGTTTCGACATCAGCAGGTAACTGGGATACAAATGTTATTCAGACCGATGCAGCCATTAATCCTGGAAACAGCGGTGGTGCATTAATCAATCAACAGGGTCAGGTAATTGGTATCAATAGCTTAAAGATTTCTGAGAGTGGTGTCGAAGGTTTAGGCTTTGCTATCCCAAGTAATGATCTCATTCCAATTGTGAACCAATTAATTAAAGCTGGAAAAGTCGATAGACCGTACCTTGGTGTTGGCCTTGCCGATTTAGACCAGGTACCACAAGTATATTGGCAAAACCTTCCAAACAACGTTAAACAGGGCGTTTTGGTGATGAATATTGATCCTAATTCTACAGCAGCCACTGCTGGATTTCAGCCGAAGGATATAATTGTTTCGATGAATGGTACGAAAATAGCTAATTCCTCGGAATTACGAAAATATTTATATTCAAAAGTTAAGACCGGTGATGAAATTAAATTTGAGGTTTACCGTGACGGCAAGCAGATTACTTTGAAGGCGAAATTATCAGCTAATAAAGGGGCATGATTTCAGAGATAATAAGACCATCCCAATTGGTCTTGAGGTGACAAGAAGATGAACAAGGTTGGTAGGTATGCAGCTAGCGGAGAAGCTGATGATTTAGAACTGATGAATATGGTCTTTGAGCTCGCCGAAAAGGATAAAATGGTTATGTGGTCTGAAGACTATATTGAACTTGTAATCGATAAATTACCGGTTTATGCTCGTGATATTTTAGAGAATCGTATGGAAAAGTGGGAAGATACGAAGGTCTATTATCAGAAACAGCTTCAAGAAATTATCAATGATCTAGAGTTTAAAAATATAGTAAAGGGCGAACGAAAGGAGTTCGCCCTTTTCGTCATGGAGCGATATCCAGAGGTTCGATCCTTATTGTTCTTATTCTACGACGGGAATTTAAAGGATGATGACATTAGGAGGTTTGTTTACCGAAGAAGGTTTGGGGCCCGAAAAAAGTACCTTCATTAAAGTTATTAGCGGAATAAAGTGAAAAGTTGGGGGAATGACTGCTCATTCCCGCGGATTTAAATTGCCAACCTTTAGACAAATCAGAAAAAACAGGCTTGCAATCAGTACCGTGAAACTTTACAATAGAAATAACTTGTTTGGAAACGGAGGTGGGGAAGAGATGAAACGTTCTATTTTTGCACGCTTACAGTGGCTTGAAGCCCTTACTATTTATCGTGCAATTTTTCATTTGGTAAGTTTCAAAGGGGGGGAGTCTGTCCTATTTTCGAAACTTCATATTGATTTTGAACGATAACACATCTCTAAACCCACAATAAATTGGTCAAATGAGAGAGTGCATCGCCCGCACTCTTTTTTCATGCCTTTATATTAGCCGCGGGTTGTCATAGATGCCTAAGGCTATTTTATTTTTGAGAGAGTGTTCATCGAATTTTTAACATAAAAGGAGAATGAACATGATTGTTTGCAGTGTTAATCAAATAGCGAAATCGTTTGGTGGAAATTTGATTTTTAAGGATTTATCATTTGAAATACATGAAGGAAGCCGAATTGGCTTAGTAGGCCGGAATGGCAGCGGAAAAACCACTTTATTACGGCTGATGGCAAATCAAGAATCAGTGGACGAAGGGATTATTCACTGGAAAAAGGGGCTGAAAATTGGTTACCTTGCCCAGATTCCTGACTTTAAAGACCTGTCAGTAAAGGAAGTTCTAAAAACGGCATTTGAACAATTAACGGAAACAGAAACGAAGCTTCAACAGTTGGAAATGGAAATGGGCACACAAATTGCTCTAGAAAATCTTCAAAGATTAATGGATCAGTACGGCAGACTTCAGGATGATTTCATCTTAAGCGGTGGCTACGAAATGGAGGCCCAAATGGACCGAATTTCGAATGGCTTGCAAATTACCGACCTGCTTGATAAAGCTTTTTCAACTTTAAGTGGTGGTGAAAAAACAAAGGTAGGACTTGGGTTAAGTTTATTAAAGAATCCAGAACTTCTATTGCTGGATGAGCCGACTAATCACCTAGACCTGATGGCGATTGAATGGTTAGGCTCCTTCTTGAAGGAATATAAGGGAACGATTATTCTAATTTCCCATGATCGTTACTTTTTAGACGAAGTTGTTAATAAGGTGCTTGAAATGGAAGATGGAGAAATTAATCTGTTCCATCGGAATTTTAGCGGTTATGTTACAGAGAAAGAAGAACGTCTGTTAAAAGAATTCCAACAATATCAAGAACAGCAGCGGAAAATAAAGAAAATGAAGGAAGCCATTAGGCGGCTGCGAGATTGGGCAAATCGTTCGAATCCACCAAGTGCTGCGCTCCATAAGCGTGCAACTAATATGCAACGGGCTCTAGATCGGATGGAAAAACTTGATCGACCGAAAATGGATGCTAAGAAAATGGGGATTGACTTTGAAGCAATTGACCGCAGCGGTAAAGACGTTATCATCCTAGAAGACGTTTCAAAAAGCTATGGCAGCCGCACCCTTTTTGAACAAGTGAATATGCTCGTTCAATATAAGGATCGCACAGCAATTGTTGGCGAAAACGGGACGGGTAAATCAACTTTATTAAAAATAGTTTTAAAGGAATGTAAAGTGGACAGTGGAATTGTTAAGATTGGTAGTAACGTTAAAATAGGCTACCTGTCACAACATGTATTTCAGAATATTGGTGATGAGCAGGTCATTGACGTATTCCGTTCTGAGGTTACGGTGAATGAGGGAGAGGCTCGTCATATTTTAGCAAGGTTTCTGTTTTACGGTCCAGCGGTTTTCCGCAAGGTCAATCAGCTAAGCGGCGGGGAGAGAATGCGTCTCCGCCTTGCTCAGCTCATGTACCAGGATATCAATCTGCTTATTTTGGATGAGCCAACCAATCATTTAGATATTGATTCCTGTGAAGTGTTAGAAGAAGCACTTGAACAGTTTAATGGCACGATTTTAGCTGTTTCCCATGACCGTTATTTTCTTAATAAATTATTTAATAAAATTTATTGGGTGCAAGATGGGACTGTTCACTTTTACGATGGTAACTATGATTGGGCAAAAGAAAAGCTGATTTTAAAAGAGATAAAACCAGTTGAAAAGTCCTTGCCGAAAAATTTAATTATGCCAAAGGTAAAAAATTCTAAAGAGCGGGTAAGTACGGATAGTATCGAGGATAAAATTGAGGAAATCGAAATGGCAATCCACTCACTAAAACAACAGCTTGAAGCCGAAAGCGAACTTGAATTGCTTCAAAAAATTTATCAGGAAATAGAGTTGAGAGAAAACCAGCGTGAAAGCCTGTATCTTCAGTTAGATGAAATCGTATAACAATAAAAAAAGGAAACTCCCTAATGCTTAATCAGGGAGTTTTCCTGCTAACTCACGAAACGTTGGTATGATCAGCCGTTTGTAGCTCGGTACAAGCTTCATTGTTTTTATGAACCAACATCTGAAACATGTGCAAATGTATATAATACATTCTAATGACTGTGGAGCCGTCAGTAAGGGGTTCTATTTTTTTTCTCTATTTTTCCTCCCATCGAATGAACTTGCAAATAAATCTTGGAAAAGTTCACGCTTATTTCATTCCCTTTTCAGAAAAGCTTGTTATGATTATGGTAAAAGGAATTTTCTTGAAATGGAGTGGCGACGGTGAATATATTATTGGCTGAGGATGATATTCGGCTCGGGAAGCTGATGACCCACCTGCTGCAAAAGGAATTTCATCTTGTTGATTGGGTTATTAATGGAATGGAAGCTTACAACAATGCCCGCTGTTCAAATTATGATGTCATCATCTTAGACTGGATGCTACCGGGGGAAAACGGATTATCCGTTTGTAAAAGACTTCGAGAAAAAGGAATTAATAGCGGAATATTATTTGTGACCGCAAAGGATGCGAATGAAGATATTATCACAGGTCTGGATTCCGGAGCGGATGATTATATCGTAAAACCGTTCGAATTTAATGAATTATTAGCACGAATAAGGGCAATCAGCCGCAGGAAAGAAAAGCCTCTAGAAGATTCCGTTACCATCAACGATTTTACCCTCAACTTAAACAGCCATGAATTAAAACGAAATGATACCATTATTGAGTTAACAAAAAAAGAATACCAGCTGGTTGAAATATTAATGCGGAACCACAAACAAGTCATTACAAGAGAAGTCCTATTTGATAAACTATGGGGCTATGAAATTGAAGTCTCCGATAACGCTTTAGATGCTTTAGTAAAATTAGTTCGAAAAAAAGTTGATGTACCAGGGACTCCATCCTTAATACAAAATGTTAGAGGAATTGGTTATAAAGTGAGAGCACTCCATGTTTAACCAGTTGAAAGCGAAATTAACCGTTATTTTTACCTTATCTTTACTTTGTTTGCTGCTTTCATTCATCGGAGTACTTTATTTCCTTATATCACATGAGATCAATGATAATGAGGTAGAGGAAATAAGAGTATATTATGATAAAGAAAAAGGCGATTTTATTGAGGATCTTTTTGAAAAAAAGCATCATCTTCTTGAGTATGACCCAAATCGATCGATATTTTACTATATTTACAATCAAAAAGGTGAGTTGGTTTATGGGAAAGAAACTGTACAATCTTTTTTCGAATTTATAGAAGGAAATTCCGATTCGAAAGCAAGTATATTTACAAAAAGGATTGACTGGGGACAACAGCATTTTCTTATCATAAAACAACCTCTTGATACACACGGGTTTGTTATACTTGGAATGGATATTACAGGTGAAAAGCATCTTATTGAAAATATCACTTGGACCCTCTTTGCCCTTACATTATTTTTTAGCCTAATTTACGCGTTTTTAGGATATTATTTTGCAGGGCAGGCAATGAAGCCGATTAAAACAGCTTTTAATCAGCAAGAAAAATTTGTTTCCGATGCTTCCCATGAATTAAGGACCCCATTAAGTATTTTTTATAGTTCTGTAGATTTATTGATGAGAGAAGAAAAGTCGAATTTAAGTCGATTTGGACAAGAAGTCCTTCAGGATGTGAAAACAGAAGCACATCTCATGAACAAGCTGGTAAATGATTTACTAATTCTGGCAAGAAGTGATAAGAACCAATTAATTCTAGTGAAGAAAGAGGTTAATCTTTCCTTACTTTTGACCTCTGTTTGTAAAAGATTTTTCAGAAAAGTATTGAATAATACTCAATTTGAGCAAAAAGTTCAGTCTGGAATATATCTTGTCTGTGATGAAACAAGGATTCAACAATTACTCTATATCCTCTTAGATAATGCATTACGCTATACAAAGGAGGGGAAGGTAACCGTAACCTTAACGCTAAAAGCTGGCGAAAAAGTTATCACCATCGAAGATACAGGATGCGGTATCGCTAAAGAGGACCTTCCGTTTATTTTTGATCGTTTTTACCGTGCGGATGTTACGAGGGAAAAAGGGGGTGCTGGGTTAGGACTTTCTATAGCAAACGCTATTGTTACAGCACATGGCGGTGAAATATTTGTCAGCAGTACGATTGGAAAGGGTAGCGTTTTTACGGTTATTTTCAAATAAAAAATAAAACGGCAGCTAAGAGGCTGTCGTTTCTATTTGCTCGGCTTTTGACGGTTGGCTGATTGCCGGACCATACTGGATTCCAAATATCTGATGAACCCGAGTACAATAATGAGAGAACTTCCGCTGGCGTATAAAAATAATGCCCAAGGTTCGGTGGAATCCGTTCCAATTGCCAGTCCATGAATCATCATAAAAACCCAGGCAGGAATCACAGCTAGGTGGATTTTTTTCCAAATTTTCAAACCTAACTTCTTGATAAAGAAATCGGAAGAGCCAATTACCATGAAAAATAAGTAAAACGAGAGCGTACCAAGCGCAGAATAAACTGGTTCATTTTCAGCATAAAAGGGGATAAATAGCTCACCAAGTGAATAGGGAACGTATTGATCCTGCCAGATTAAGACGGTATGAAAAATGATTGTAAGCAGCCCATACCAACTACTTGTTTGATGTAGAGATACGAGCAATGCCTTTTTCTTTTTCATCACATAAAGTGAACTGCATAACCCGAGCGATAGCGAAAGTGTCATAAAGTAAAACCCTAAAAAGCCAGAAGTGCGAATAAGGTTCCAGACGGAAAAATACTCATTAATATTCATCGTTTCCCTCCTTTCAACTTCTGATGACCGTTCCTTTTTCAGTAATAAGTAGAAAGGAACTATTGAGATCAAAATTTTTCAACATGTCTGGTATCTTTTCAACCTCTTCCATAAAGCAGAGCTTTGTCATAACTTCTGCATCAACACAGGTCTCGGTAGTGACAGTAGCTTGAATGATACTGGTTTCAACAGGTAACCCAGTTTTTCCATTCAATAGATGATGTTTTATCACATTTCCTTGGCTCCAACTGCGATAGACGACATTAGAAGTAGCGATACTTCCGTTTGTTATCCGAAATCGGGCGATTTCCACATTAGGTTGATAAGGGTGGGAAATCCCGATTTTCCATTCTTTTTTCCCGTTTGACCAGACAGTTATGTCACCACCGCCATCCACGATTCCAGACTCGGCCTCTCCAATGTTCTTTAACCACCGTGCCGTAGCCTGTACCGTATAGCCTTTGCCGATTCCGCCGAGGTCTATTTTCCCTTCAGCTGTACGCGTAACTGTTCTAGTGCTCAGGTCAAATGTGAAAGGACAGATTTCTTGGTCATACACGGAAGGCATCACATAAGTTTCAGGATCACTGGAATGGAACGGAAAAGAGGATTCATAACCGTGATACTGCATTTGTGGCAATAAATACGGTGAAAACAACCCATTTGTTTTTCTGCGATAAACTTCCGCGCTTTGTAGGACATCGAAAAGTGGTGGTGTCAGGAGCATTTTTGCGCCTATTTCTAATCGATTAACCTTGCCTAACTCATTATCTGGGAGAAAACGGGACCATTCCTTTTCAACATATTGCACCCACCCCGAAACAACTTCCTTCCAATTCGAAATCATGCAATTGGACACAGAAAAGTAAAAGGTTGTATTCATTGCCTCAATGGTCAAATTGTCAAATCCATCAGGACCTTCGTGATTGGCGGTCACTTTGCTCGACACCTCCCGAAACGACAACTCCATTGATTTCATAATTGGACCAATCAAGCTGCACGAATTCCTTCTCCTGCTTACTCATAGATTTTGTTATTACTTTTTCAGATTGATGTAAACTCTGACTCGGTTGATTTCCTCCAATTTGGCTAATCACAAATGCGGAAAGTGCAGTTCCTGTAAGACCAATTGTCCATTTTGCCTTTTTTGATTTTGCCAACATCAACACATCCTTTAAATTGATTGTAAAACCATCGCCTTTTTAGTTATATCCCAGGTAACACGGTAACCAAGAGCGTTTGCCGCAACCGAAACAGGCAGGTACACTGAATTTTCATAGCAAGTGGCGATTGTAGGCATTGGTGTTTTAACCTTGTTTTCAAACACGGCGTTCGAACCTGCTTTGACAATTAATTCGAGATTTCCTTTGTTTAATACAGCTATTTTGTGTTGGGGATAGAACTTTGCTTGAGCCCCCATAATTTCCGCAATAGCATTTCCGGACACAAGTAACTGACCATCTTGGGGAATGCAGTAGATACTTGTCTCATTCCCATTTACGATAACAATGAGTTCTTCTGGACTAGCAATTGGCAAAGCATTATTAGGATCATTCCGTGGTTCCCGTGACCAAATGCTCCAATATTCCGTTTGTTGAGTTAAATTATTTAGCCGCTGTTGTTTAGTGCGAACATCCGCATCATCGTTATCATGATCTTTTTGAAAGTATTCATGTTTGTTGTCATCATCATCGTCGTGGTCGTCAGCGATAACGCTAGTTCCAAGTGATAATGACACCAACATGACAGCAAGCATTGACATTAATTTTTTCCATCTAGTGTTCACATCTATTTCCTCCTTGCCTCTTTTAAAAGGAAGTTTAGCCCAACACTCTGAAAAGAAACTGAAAAGGATATGGTAAAATGAAAAAATAGTGAGACCATGTTGTGGAATAAGGTAGAAATGCACAGAAAAGAGGAAGAGTATGAATCCAGTCCGTGATCACGTAAAAGAAGGTTTACAGATTTTATTTGTTGGTTTTAATCCAAGTATTCGCTCTAGTGAAACAGGACACCATTTTGCCAATCCCAATAATCGGTTTTGGCGAATTCTTCATGAATCTGGATTAACACCTCGTAAATATGCCCATACAGAGGATTTTCAGCTCCTTGATTTGGGTATGGGGATTACAAACATTGTTTCACGGCCAACAAAAGCGGCAGATGAAATTACCAAGGAAGAATATGAAGAAGGGAGAAAGATATTAATAAGGAAGATTGCCTTTCTGAAACCAAAAGTCGTTTGTTTTGTCGGAAAAGGTGTCTATCAACAATATAGCGGTAGAAAAACTGTAGCATGGGGAGTACAGGTGGAATCAGTGGTGCCAGGGATCATTGACTTTGTTGCCCCATCCACAAGCGGGCTAGTAAGAATGAGGTTGGAAGAAATGGTGGATATATACAAACAATTAACCGCTTTATTATCAAAATAAAAAACATCGACGGAACCACTTAACCGTCGATGTTTTTCCTTAAAGTTCAAATTTTTTTCGATAATGTGATAGGGTGAGCAGTGGGAAAATATAACGATAGCTGTGATAATGAATATAAAAAGCGCCTCCCATTCCTTGCCCTTTAGGATAGGCAGTAGTCCAATCCACTTTATCAAGCGAATCTAATAAATATTGGATACCCTTACGAATTTCGGCTGTTGGTTTATCTGACGTGGTAATTAAGGCATCAAGTGCCCACGATGTATGTGTTAAAGTGCTTGCACGTAATGGAATATACCTTTTTTTACTATCACTATGACATGATTCTCCCCAGCCCCCATCCTCGTTTTGAATTTCCCGTAACCAGCCAACAGCCTTTTGAATGCTGGGATGGCTATTGGAAACCCCAACTGCTAACAAACCAGTCATTGCCCCCCATGTACCGTAAAGATAACAAATACCCCAGCGACCATACCAGGAACCATCCTTTTCTTGATCCTTCATCAGCCATTTGACACCATTTTTAATCGAGGGGTGATCTTTTGGTAAATTGGTATAATTACCGAAAAACTCTAATGTTCTTCCGGTAATATCGGCGCAAGAAGGGTCCACCAGCAAAAATTCACCTTTTTCAAGTGGTAAAAATTCAACTAACTTTGAATTAGCCTCTTTTTCAAACGCCGGCCAGCCCCCGTCCTCGTTTTGCATCGATAACGTCCAGCTAATACCCCGTTCCCAAGCAGCAAGCTCACTTGGAACGATTCTTGAAATCGATCTTAAGGAGGTGGTGGTATCGTCAACATCAGGTAAGATGGTATTCACGTTGGAAAACCCCCAGCCGCCCGGCATGCTATTAGGGTTATGAATCACCCAATCTCCGAATTTATGCTGCTGCCGGTTAAGTAGGTAACGATTGGAATTTACCACCATCGGGTCATCTGACGAAATTCCCGCCGATTGCAGAGCAAAGCCAATCAAGGACGTATTCCAGACATTAGCTGTTGTATATTGCATATGTGGAAAGCCGTTGATTTCACATTTCATCGACTTCATGCCCTCGATCGCCTTTATGATAACAGGGTCTGTTTTCTTATACCCCAATGATAGCAAGGCGAAGATCATCAAAAAGGTGCAGCTGTAATAACTGTAAAAGGTCCCATCCGGTTCAATATGATCCAACATATACTTTTTCGCTCGTTCTATTGCTAAACGACGAAGTTCTTTAGGAATGCCAATTAAACTTTTCACACCATCTTCGATAAAAGATAACAACGAGCGCATTTCTGCTGAACGAACCCAGGGGTCCTCTTCATCCCGCTGTAAATGCAATTCGGACAGGTCCGGACTTTTTGAAGTCCTGATTGTTAATTTTTTATCAGCTAGAATCATTATGGGAGTTAAATTTGCTCTACCAAAAACAGAGAAGGAATAAAAATTGATTGGGAATATCTCTGGTAAAAGAATAACCTCAATGGGAAGTGGGGAATATGCCGGCCATTTATACTGTCCAGTTAAAGCCAGCATGATTTTTGTATACGTGCCAGTCTCTTTTAACCCTCCGTTTGCTAATATATAATTTTTTGCTTTCCTTAGGTGTTTGTTGTCCTTTTGGTGATACCCGGAATAAAGAAGCGCGTAATATGCCTCCACGGTAGCCGTTATATTACCTTCGCCATCATCATAATAAAGTTTCCACGCACCGTTTGTTCCTTGTTTACTTAATATTCTCTTTGTAAGTCCTTGAATTAATTCTTCATCATTAATCTCTAATGTTCGTAATAAAATAATCATATAAGCATCTGTTGAAATGCCTGTATCAAATGGATAGTCCCACGAGCCGTCGGGAGATTGGTCTTTTCTAAGTACGTCAATCAACCAGTCCATGCCTTTTCTTGTATCGAACATCCCAGGTTATCATTCCTCTCCCAAAAAGTATTCACAACTAATACATATTCCCTTTAGGTTGGGAGCATTCGTAAGGGAGGTAATCTGTCATTTTTTTTACGAGAAGTCGCGAAATAACTCCTCTTGAGGCATTACAAGATGAATTAAAGAAAAAAAGCAAAAACCCAGCGGTTACCTCCCCTCATTTAACCTTGAGGGATCGGAATTTATTAGAAAAAGTTAGAACTGAGACGAAGGAGAATAATTTAAACAATGTCACAAGGACGAAGGCCTATTTGGATTTTTACTTGCAGTATCCTGAAATTCAATGGGCGTTTTTAGGGCATATGGTTTCCCGGAACGGCGGGTGGAACATGACGGATTTAAAGGGCGACTTCCTTACGCGCTTACTATCAAAAAAGGATCGGAATTCATTTTTTCAATTTTTAGAGCGTGGCAACTGGTTAATTTTTCAAGATGTTTATCCGCAATTCTTGCTTTACAAGGAAAGCTTGAAACAAAATAAGCCTTTCTTCTACCTATTATCTTTTTTAAATATTTCTACCTTCATGGAGACGATATGGAATCATTTTTGGAGGAATCAAGATCGATATATCCTTTGTATGGCACTAGTTATCAATGAGCAAAGCTATTTGGAAAAAAGAGTGGTTCAGAATCCGGTATATCAAAAAGAAGTGTTGAACAAATTTGAATTTTTTCTGCAGGACCTTTTATCGTTTAACCATATTCTTTTTCCATATGAAGATGGTGAACTAGCTGGGCAGACACTTCATCAGTTTGAATCTGTTAATGAGCGAATTTTACTCGGGAAAAGGTTATATTCTGTCCTTTTTAAAAATAAAGATTTTTTAAGGATTATCGTGGACTGGGCAAAAAATCATCCACATACCGGGTCAAGAAAAGACTACTGGCCCCATATCTTTAATAATATTAAAGAAGGAATTCCAGGGTTTACTTATCCGATTCGATTAAAATCCTGTCAGCTCCGGAAAGGGGCAAGAAGATTCTACAGCCCATCCCTTGAAAATGCCTGGAAAAATGTCAGCCAGCCGGAGGCGGAAAAAGGGGATTGGTTTGAAAACTGGCGGGTGATGGATTATTTAGTGGAGGACAACGAAATGATTGATGGGGAGATAAGGAATGAATACTGTAAAACTCTTGAACGACTCGAGGTTGCAGCCCTCGCAAAAAAGACGATTAACTTTTTGGAATAAAAACTATTTTGCTTGTATGATGCTTGCGTCCTTACTTGGAACGTATTTAGACCTATTTTTTGTTGGGAAACAGATGTATGAGTTTCCTGTAAGGCTGCTGCCAAGGATTTTTTCTATTAATATTGCTTTTACTTTAATTGGCCTTCCTGTTTTTGTCATGATATTTATTTATTGCATTTCCAAAGTGAATAAATGGGGAAGCGCGGGAATTATTTTATTTGTTAGCTTATTAATGCCCATTTTTGAAAAATTTGCGGAAGTGCTTGGCTTCTTTGTCCATGCAAATCAGTGGAATCATCTTTACACGTTTTTTGGGTATTTGTTGTTTTTAACGATTATTGCTGCATTTTATCAATGGTTAGAAAAGCAGTCTAGGTAAAAAACAAAAAGCCGGGACGATGTCTCGGCTTTTTGTTGGGACCCCTTCCGTCCGTACAGTGGTTAAGTGTCCCGCAACAAGCGAATGTTCGGAAGGGGTTCCCTAATTATTATTTTACCACAATCATTGTAGAAATATAGTAGTCAAAAGTGACAAAACTTTCTTTTCTTTTATGAAAAGTGTATGATTAAGTTGATTTTTTACATAAGGAGTGTTGGAAATGGCAAAAAAAGGATACATATTGATGGACGGCGGAGAAAAGATTGAGTTTGATTTATTTTCGAATGAAGCACCTGGTACAGTAGAAAATTTTGAAACATTGGCTAACAAAGGATTCTATAATGGATTAACCTTCCACCGTGTTATTCCGGGATTTGTAAGTCAAGGTGGCTGTCCAGATGGCCGTGGAACTGGTGGTCCTGGCTACACAATTAAATGTGAGACAGAAGGAAACCCACACAAGCATATTCCTGGTGCATTATCAATGGCTCACGCAGGTAAAGACACAGGGGGAAGCCAATTCTTCATCGTCCATGAATCACAGCCGCATTTAAACGGTGTTCATACAGTGTTTGGTCAAGTTACTTCTGGTCTAGAAGCAGCAAAAGCAATGAAAAATGGTGACAAAATGCAAGAAGTTAAGGTATATGATGCTGAATAAGTAAGAATGAGAGAGCTAAAACAGCTCTCTTTTTTTGGTGTTTTTTTAAGAATTTTAGCTTCTTTATCGGGGTAAATTAACTTCAATGCTTTGCTATTGGAGGTTAATATGAAAAAGTTTACTTTATTTTTCTTGCCGTTGTTATTTTTATCGTTTGACGTAAATGCTTCATTTGTAAAAAATGAAACCAAAGAACTTAAGGCTGCCATAATCATTGATGATTTTGGCGGAGGTACAGGCGGAGTAAGGGACTTTTTAGAAGGTGACATACCGATTACTGCTGCTGTCATGCCATTTACGGAAAACTCAATAGAACATGCAGAATGGGCTCATAAAAATGGTTTTGAAGTTATGGTGCATTTACCGATGGAGCCAAAACGAGGGAAAAGATCATGGTTAGGACCGAAGCCAATAACCGTTGATCTTTCTCAGAGCGAGGTAAAACAACGTGTAAGAGAAGCGATTAAGAGTGTTCCATACGCAGTCGGACTAAATAACCATATGGGATCACTAGCGGTGGAAAACGAAGAAATTGTCCGGGCAATTGTCGAGGTAGTAAAGGAGAAAAATCTTTTTATTATTGACAGTGGCACAAGCCCAGGAACAAAATTCCCGCAAATTGCTAAAGAACTAGGGGTCCCGCTTTTAAAAAGAGATGTATTTCTTGATGATATCTCATCCTCTACCAATGTAAGAAAACAAATGATCCGCCTGGCACGAGTAACAGAAATAAAAGGCAAGGGAATTGCTATTGGCCATGTAGGGGTGACCGGTAAAGTTTGTTCGGTGGGCATTTTTCAGTCGATGAAAGAATTTGAAAAGCGGAAAATCAAAATTGTTCCAGTCTCAGAACTATTTTCAGGTAACTTAACTGAAAAGTTTTTTTTTCCAAAATAAAAAGGCGGCTGCAAGCTGCCTTTTTTTGCTGAATTTATTTTTTCTGGTAAAATGTTTTCTATCAAAATAATATACAAAGAATCACTAAGGGAGAAGGAATTGAAAAAATGAAAATGGTTTCTTGGAATGTTAATGGCCTCAGGGCGTGCGTTAAAAAGGGATTTTTAGATTATTTTAATGAAGTAGATGCAGACATTTTCTGTATTCAGGAAACAAAATTACAAGAAGGGCAAATTAGCCTGGATTTAGCAGGATATCACCAATACTGGAATTATGCCATTAAAAAAGGGTATTCCGGTACGGCTGTTTTCACCAAATTTGAACCACGTTCTGTCAGATATGGGGTAGGAACTGAAGAAAGCGAGGGGGAAGGAAGAATCCTTACCCTAGAATTTGCTGAATTTTTCCTTGTCAATGTTTATACACCGAATTCGCAGCGAGATTTAGCGAGAATCGGCTATCGTCTTGAATGGGAAGAGCGAATTCTGCAACATTTGCAAGCATTAGCTGGAGTTAAGCCGGTCATTCTTTGCGGCGACTTAAATGTCGCCCACCAAGAAATCGACTTGAGAAATGCCAAATCCAATGTAGGTAACTCTGGTTTTACCGAAGAAGAGCGAGGAAAAATGACCGCCTTACTTTCAGCAGGTTTCGTGGATAGCTATCGCCATTTTCATCCAACTCAAGAGGGTGCATATACGTGGTGGTCGTACATGAATAAGGTACGAGAGAGAAATATTGGCTGGCGGATTGATTATTTTATTGTATCTGAAACGATGCGAGAGCGACTGAAAAATGCCGACATTCATTGCGATGTAATGGGTAGTGATCACTGTCCAGTAGTTCTTGAAATCCAATAATCTGTACCGATAACTTTTTCTTATGTTAAATTATAAAAAAACTGTAATTTTCTTTATGTTGTTTCTGTTTTATAGTTAAATAGAAAAGGAAATTTCAGGGAGTGAATGAATCATGGATATTAAAAATGATGTTCAACAGCAATTTGGAAAAAGTGCTGCTTCCTATGTCAGCAGCACCATTCATAAAGAAGGAAAGGACTTACAAAAGTTATTGCAGATAGTGACGATTAGCGGGGAGGAAGAGCTACTTGACATAGCGACAGGCGGTGGGCATACTGCAAACGCCTTTGCTTCTGTTGTAAAAAAAATTACCGCAGTGGATTTGACAGCTGAAATGTTACGAGCAGCAGAAAATTTCATCAGAGGAAATGGTTATCAAAATGTTGATTTTATACAAGCAGACGCTGAAAATCTTCCTTTTGCAACTGAAGCATTTGAGATTGTGACCTGTAGGATTGCCCCGCACCATTTTCCGAATGTAAACAGGTTTGTCGAGGAAGCATATCGTGTTCTTAAAGCAAACGGGCAATTTTTGCTTGATGACAATGTTGTCCCTGAAGACGATGATTTTGATCTGTTTTATAACACGATTGAAAAATGGCGTGATTACAGTCATTTTCGGGCCTGGAGAAAAACA
The DNA here is from genome assembly GCF_031988165.1 of Neobacillus sp. Classification (NCBI taxonomy): domain Bacteria; kingdom Bacillati; phylum Bacillota; class Bacilli; order Caryophanales; family Bacillaceae; genus Neobacillus; species Neobacillus sp. The sequence goes on along the minus strand of NZ_DALZYO010000013.1, from coordinate 88,787 downwards.
GAATGGCTTCGTATGCTTGAAACGGCTGGTTTTGAAATAAGCGAATGGCATCGATTTGAAAAAACCTTTCGTTTTGAACCATGGTGCAATCGAATGAATTTACCTCATAGCGAAAAGGAAAAATTATCTGAGTATATACTCAGTGCATCCCAAAGAGTGAAAGATAAATTTAGGATTGTCATTGAAAATAATCAAGTTGTTTCCTTTCAAGGGGAAGCAATCGTTCTAAAGGCATTAAAAAGATAAAAAAAATCCTTTACAAAAAGAGAGCAATCTCTCTTTGTAAAGGATTTGTTAAAAACCTACTATATGTCGTTAAGCGCGGTTCCAATTTCATCAAACTCAGGTATTTTCTCATTTTGACTTGAATTCTCTAATGGATCCTGATCGATTGGATAAACAAATCCTTGATCATCCTCTTTTTTTTGCTGATAAAAATTCACAGTAGTAGCATCTCCTTTAAGAAAGATTTACTAAAGTATTTTTTCCCATATAGGAAAGATCTAAACCTATATTTAATCTCTCCGAAATTTCCCCATCACTTCTATGGCTCTTGTAATATGAACAAATGCGGAGGGGTCATTTTTTTTAATCGTTTCTTTTGTCTCCGCTAATTCATATTTAGTTATGACTGTGGTTAACACTTTTTTTGGATGATGGGAATAAACGCCCTCTGCATCGGTCATCGTAATCCCACGTGGATGTAATTGAAGTAACGCATTACTCAATTCCTGCCATTTCTCGGTGACAATCGTGACCGTTAGTTTTGTATGATTCGTATGAACAGCATCAACAGCTCTTCCAGATGCAAAGATCGCAAACAGTGTATAAAGCGTTTTGTCAACACCAAATACAAGTGCTGAAATAATGACAATAGCATAATTCAAACATGTTATTATAAAGCCAACTGAAATATCCCTCTTTTTGGCTAAGATTAAACTAATGATATCAACCCCGCCAGCTGAAGCACCTACACGAATATTTGCACCAACACTTAAACCGAACAATACGCCGCCAAATACGCTCGATAACAAAATGTCATCGCTAAAAGCATGGACAGGAATCAGCTTCATTGATACAGATAATAGAATGACGGAATAAACAGTTAGGAACATGAATTTTTTTCCTAAATGAAAATAGCCCAAAACAAATAAAGGAAGATTAATAGCTAGGATTATCCAACCTGTATTAAGCGGGAGATAATTATTGATTATGATTGCGATACCAGCAATTCCACCTGTTAAAACTTTATGGGGAATAAGAAAGGTATTTAAAGCATAGGCCATGATTATTGTGAAAAAAGTTACCGCTACGGTTTGGACTAAAGTGTGTTTCACTTTTAATGCACCTCATTATGTATCATTTGTTTTGATGAATCGTAACATATCTATGTTGTAGTTTATAAGTTAAATATCCTATTGACCAGAGAAAAAATTGTGACAAAAGAATAAAAGGTAGTTTGTTTTTTATAGTGAAAAAAGAAGGGATGAAAGGGCTTTAGTAGAATGAAAATTTATGGTTGACGAAACGAGTATTGGATAGTATTATATGTATTGTCGCTGTTCCAAAATGGTGAAATTAGATGAAATACCAAGGTCAAAACCATTCCCAGGCTCTATTTTTCTAAACAAAACTTTCCATTAATATTAATCATGTAATTTATAGTTTGGAGTCATGAATGTATTATTAACCTATTTTGCGGGTGTGGCGGAACTGGCAGACGCACAGTTCTTAAAATCCTGCGGTAGGTGACTACCGTACCGGTTCGATTCCGGTCCTCGGCATCGTTCAATTTCGGGAAGTAGCTCAGCTTGGTAGAGCACTTGGTTTGGGACCAAGGGGTCGCAGGTTCGAATCCTGTCTTCCCGACCATTAATATTTTGGCGGTGTAGCTCAGCTGGCTAGAGCGTACGGTTCATACCCGTAAGGTCGGGGGTTCGATCCCCTCCGCCGCTACCAAATTCATTTATGTAATTCTTGTTTTATAATGGAGGAATACCCAAGTTTGGCTGAAGGGATCGGTCTTGAAAACCGACAGGCGGGTTAAACCGCGCGGGGGTTCGAATCCCTCTTCCTCCTTCATTTTTTATGTTCATATGTGGAGGGGTAGCGAAGTGGCTAAACGCGGCGGACTGTAAATCCGCTCCCTCCGGGTTCGGCGGTTCGAATCCGTCCCCCTCCACCACTTTAGGGGCATAGTTTAAAGGTAGAACTAAGGTCTCCAAAACCTTCAGTGTGGGTTCGATTCCTACTGCCCCTGTTAATTCATCCTTAATGACAACTTCTGTTTTAGATAATAGATTTATTTATTCTATTTTTTGCCGATGTGGCGGAATTGGCAGACGCGCACGACTCAAAATCGTGTTCCGTGAGGAGTGTCGGTTCGACCCCGACCATCGGTATTAAAAAAGCTATTAAATCAAGCTTTGCACTTAATTGTGTAAAGCTTTTTTTGTGTTTTCTTTTAATGGGCGGGAAGCAATAGCTGTATTAACAGAAATATGTAAACAAAACAAATGTTAATATGATATTTTTTTAAAACGATCTATTCCACTACATGTCTTATAGGTCCTACATCCTCTAAAATAATTTAATTTTTACAGGAGTATTCCATTGCCATGCACATCAAATGCCCAGGATCCTTGCCATCTGGTGTTACCTCGCAAACGGTAAATTTTCCGTCTTGTCAATTGCATTTTTTGATCCTTCCGAAAAGTATTACTATTTTTACGTATAGAGGAATATTTTGTTTCATAAAATTTGAGAATTTCTATCATTCATTCGAAGATTAAACAAAACAAATTAAAGCATTGTGTTAACTGTATAAAAAAATAAAGTATTAGACTGAAAAATAAAGTAATAGATTGAAAAATAAAGTAATAGATTGGAAAATAAAGTAATAGATTGAAAAAAAGTGTTAGACTGTGAAAATAAAATTGTAGACTTTGGGCGGCGGGGTTAAGCTAACTGGTTAATCGTTGAAGCATCTTGGTATTCGATTTAATTCTCATTAACATACGGCTTTTAAAAGTACCTAATGGATGTCAATGTCGATTTGTTGCATCTATTGTTTGAAAATGGGCACATCCGAAAATCGGGGGAGGTATTTTCGATAGACATGTATTCGCAAACTCAACAATCGAAAACAAAATCGCTGGTCTGGTCGGGTTACGCAGTTTTTATTTGGTCCATCGTCTATATGTTTCCACACCTTTATTGGGCTTTAGGCGGCAAGATGGGGGAGGGTATACTAAAACCTAATATAGTACAATCGATCCATTTTGAATTGATTAATTGGATTGCATCCGTATTTCTAACCGTTGCCGGACTCATTGGTCTTGCATTTATTTATTGGAATAAGGGTAGAGTTTCTAGATATATGTTGCTATTTATATCCTGGGCAGGATGTTCGTTATCCGCTTCGCACGGCATTTATGGAATTGTTTATCGAATACTTCAAATCAGATGGGTAGTCGGTTTGGAGTCGGGATCATTTCACTTCCATGAAGATGCCTATGTGTTGTGGGATCTAGTGCTCTTTGAACCGTGGTTTTTAATCGAGGGGATTTTATTAGGCATTGTAGGGTGGTGTTTCTTGAATAAGGCCCGCAGCAGAAAAATCTGGCTGGCGGCTTGCATATTCGGCATTTTTTTCGGCTTGGTCACTGGGATTATGGGTGTGCGATTTGCATAAGCAATTACTAAGAAATACAAAGAGTCCAATTAAAATTAACAGTCGTAGGTTCAATCCATTTATTTTCATATGGATGCGATTTATATACTAAAACCCGCATTTTCTCTGCGAGATATAACAAGGATTGTGAGGTTAGTCTTGATGACTGGACCCGCAATCCTTTTTCTCATTTATCCTTTAGGGGTTCTGTCTGTGAACAACCGATTATTGTCCATTTATCCTATTTATTAACAATCAAAATAGCTCATTTCCGAAATGGATATTAAAATTGTTTCTTATTTTGTCAAAAAAAAGTATAAGTTATTGTTTCGAAATTCTTTCAAATGTAATATACTATATACAAATAAGTATAACACATTTATATTGTTTCCTATAAAATATAGACATATAAGTGAAGCGAGGGGGGAGTAATGATTAAATTAACAAAACGCCAAGATGAAATTCTTAATATTGTAAAACAGAATGGACCAATTACGGGACAAGAAATTGCAGAAAAGCTTTCCTTAACAAGAGCAGCGCTAAGACCAGATCTTGCTATTTTAACTATGTCGGGAAAATTAGATGCAAGACCACGTGTCGGCTATTTTTTTAATGATAATTATGAAGTCAAACGCCAAGCGGATAAGTTCCTTCATCAAAAAGTGACGGATTATAAGGCGCACCCAATTGTCGTTGAAAAATCAACCCCCGTCTATGATGCGATTGTCCAGTTGTTTTTAGAGGACGTAGGCACGCTTTACGCTGTTGATTCAGAGGGGCATTTGGCAGGGGTTATATCAAGGAAGGATTTGCTCAGGGCATCACTTGGAAACAAAAATCTGCAAGAATTGCCAGTAAGTGTCATTATGACGAGAATGCCTAATATTATTACTATTAATTCTGAAGAAACCTTGCTCGAAGCAGCGAAAAAAATGATTCAAAATCACATTGACTCCCTTCCTGTAGTGAAGGAAGTGGACCAACAAAAGAATACATATTTGTTGTTAGGACGGATTACCAAAACAACGATAACGCGGGCATATTTAGAAATCATGGAAAAATAAAACGCAGAGGAGTTGCTGCCATTTTGGTATATAAAGAGGTTGTTTACGTTGTATCTGACTCAGTGGGAGAAACAGCTGAGTTTGTCGTTAAAGCAGTGGCAACACAGTTTAACAGCAGCCAGATTGAAATTCGCCGAAATTCCTATGTTGATGACATTGAAGATATTGAAGATATCATTATGTTAGCAAAGAAAGGGAATACGATTATTGCCTATACAATTGTCATTCCTTCTCTAAAGGATTACTTGGACAAAAGGGCATCTGAAGAAAGTATTTTAGCAGTCGATTTGCTTAGTCCATTAATGAATGCATTTATTACCAGGTTTAACAAGCAGCCGAATCATCAACCAGGTCTTATGAGAAAACTAGATGAAGAATACTTTCGAAAAATCGAAGCGATTGAATTTGCTGTCAAATATGATGATGGTCGTGATCCGAGAGGAATTACAAAGGCCGACATCGTTTTAATCGGTGTTTCTCGGACTTCGAAAACACCGCTTTCGATGTACTTGGCGCACAAGCGGTTCAAGGTAGCCAATGTACCGTTGGTTCCAGAGGTACCACCGCCAGATGAATTATTTACTGTTCCAAGGAAAAATTGTATTGGGTTAATCATTTCACCAGATAAATTAAACGAAATTCGTAAGGAGCGCTTAAAGGCATTAGGATTAGCTTCACAAGCGAATTACGCCAGCTTTGAGAGAATACTAGAAGAATTAGATCATGCTGAAAAAATCATGAAGCGCGTCGGCTGTCCGATCATTGATGTGTCCAATAAAGCAGTAGAAGAGACGGCAGGACTGATTTTAGACATATTGAAAAAAGAGAGGAGTTTTTAATTATGGATAAGTTTGTATATTTATTTCATGAAGGTCATGGAGAAATGAAAGAAATACTCGGAGGAAAAGGAGCTAACTTAGCAGAAATGACGCGAATTGGCCTTCCAGTTCCTTATGGATTTACTATCACAACACAGGCTTGCAATGCATACTATGAAGCTAGCAAAACAATACCAACTTTAGTAGAGAAACAAACATTAGAAGCTCTTGTCCGCTTAGAAGAAAAAATGGGCAAGAAATTAGGTGATCCGCAAAATCCATTGCTAGTTTCTGTTCGTTCCGGATCTGTGTTCTCCATGCCGGGAATGATGGATACGATTTTGAACCTTGGCATGAATGATGAAACCGTAGTAGGAGTGGCAAAATTAACGGATAATCCGCGTTTTGCTTATGATTCTTACCGTCGTTTTATTCAAATGTTCAGTAATGTCGTGCTTGAAATTGATACCTATTATTTCGAGCAATTTTTAGAAGAAACACGCGAACAAAAAGGTTATTCATCTGATCCGGAAATGAGTGCGGAAGACTGGCAAGAGGTTATTATCGGCTATAAGGATATTATTAAAAAGCATACGAGAAAAGAATTTCCTCAGGATCCGAATGAACAGCTTTTCCTTGCGATTAATGCTGTCTTTAATTCTTGGAATAATCAGCGTGCGATTGTCTACCGCCGACTTAATAAAATACCAGATCATTTAGGAACGGCTGTAAATATCCAAAGTATGGTGTTTGGGAATATGGGAAATGATTCCGGTACAGGTGTCGCGTTTACGAGAAATCCATCGACTGGAGAACATGTCCTATACGGAGAATATTTAATTAACGCCCAAGGGGAAGACGTGGTCGCAGGGATTCGTACACCGCAGCCAATCGCTACTTTAAAAGATGAAATGCCAGGTGTTTACAAGCAATTTACCGATACATGCAAGCGTCTTGAGCAGCATTATAAAGAAATGCAAGACATTGAGTTCACAGTGGAACGTGGTCAGCTATTCATTCTTCAAACACGTAACGGCAAGCGTACAGCACAAGCGGCGATTCGGATTGCGGTTGAAATGGTCGAAGAAGGAATTATTGATAAAAAGACAGCATTACTTCGTGTGGATCCAGATCAATTAAATCAGCTCTTGCACCGCCGCATTGACGATTCTTTTGAAAAAAGAGTTTTAGCAAAAGGTTTGCCAGCCTCGCCAGGCGCGGCGACAGGTGAAATTGTCTTTGACGCCGATGAAGCAGAAGCTCTTGGAAATGAAGGCAAAAAAGTGATTCTTGTTAGACCGGAAACAACACCAGATGATATCCACGGCATTGTTGCTTCCCAAGGGATATTGACAAGCCGTGGTGGTATGACAAGTCACGCCGCAGTTGTTGCACGTGGTATGGGGAAAGCCTGTATTTGCGGGTGTGAGGCGGTGAAAATAGATTTGAAAGCAAAACAATTTACGGTTGGCACTACCGTCGTCAACTATAGAGATGTCATCACCATTGATGGGTCAACTGGTGAAATCATGTTGGGCGAAATTCCAATGATTGATCCAGAGCTTTCGGATGAGTTTCAGCTACTGCTTTCTTGGGCAGACCAAGAACGGAAATTAGGTGTCCGTGCTAATGCTGATAACCCAGAAGATGCGAAGAAGGCCTTTGAATTTGGTGCTGGTGGAGTTGGATTGTGCCGGACTGAACATATGTTTATGGATTTAAAAAGGATTCCGATTGTTCAAAAAATGATTCTTGCTGAAAACTATGGTGAAAGAATGGAAGCATTGAACGACCTATTACCAATGCAACAGGGCGATTTTGAAGGAATCTTCGAAGCCATGCAAGGGTTCCCAGTCACCATTCGTTTATTGGACCCGCCGCTTCATGAATTTCTACCAGATAAAGAGGAACTTTTAGTCGAAGTGACGAAGCTTCAAATCACTGACCCTCAATCTGCGGAATTAAAGAAAAAAGAGCAATTGCTCAAAAAGGTCCGCCAATTAGATGAGTTCAACCCAATGCTAGGCCACCGCGGCTGCCGACTTGGCATGATATATCCGGAAATTTATGAAATGCAAGCGAAAGCCATTTTCTATGCTGCTGCAAAATTAGCGGAAAAAGGTATGGAAGTACAGCCAGAAATCATGATTCCTCTTGTTGGCCATGTGAATGAGTTGAAACAAATGCGTCAGTTAGTGATTGATTCAGCCGTTAAGGTTCAGGAAGTAACAGGTAAAGGCATTGAGTACACCATCGGAACTATGATTGAAATTCCTCGTGCCGCCTTAACTGCTGACCAAATTGCCGAGGAAGCCGATTTCTTCTCATTCGGAACGAATGATTTAACACAAACAACTTTCGGCTATAGCCGTGATGATGCTGAGGGTAAATTCCTCCAAGCTTATATCGAAAATAAAGTTCTTCCAGAAAATCCATTTGCAGTACTTGATCAAGAGGGTGTAGGTAAACTAGTAGAAACAGGAGTGAAACTTGGCCGCACGACAAAGCCTTCCTTAAAAACAGGTATTTGCGGCGAACATGGGGGAGAAAAAAGCTCAATTGATTTCTGTTACAGAATGGGTTTAGATTATGTTAGCTGTTCCCCTTACCGCGTGCCGCTAGCACGATTGGCTGCAGCACAAGCAACGATTCGTCATGAACAAAATAAAAAAGAGGTTTATACAACAGCATAAATAAAGGTAGAGGATGTGTGCAGTAGCACCATCCTCTTGATTTAGTTATTTTTAAATTGGGGAAAAAAGTATAATCAGCCAAAGTAGATAAAAAATGAGCCAATCAGGTCAAAAAGTCAGCCATTACCTTCGAAAAATGAGCCAAATTCAAAAATGCATCCAATTTACAATCGACATAAATCGGATTAGACCGCCATTTACTGCAAATACTATAATAAATCATTCAAAGGGGGACTCATAATGGGGGCAATAGAACGCAACGGTTATCGTTTTGTACCGGAGTATAGTGTCATTCAACAAAACGGAGCGGTCCACATCTACACCAAAGATCAATTTATCGAAGAAATCAAATTTCAGTTTTCAGGCAAGTTTCCGGAGTTAGACCAAATCGAAGAGTTGGTTGATCAATATTGCAATCAACACGATATTTAAAACCGAATACTCGTTCGGTTTTTTGTTTTGTGATAGAATGAATTCAGGAAAATATTTTTTAGAAAAGGAGGGAAATTTATGAGCAAATTAATAGCCATTTACCCTCAAGCAGTAGAACATACAAAAATGAAAGTATTTGAAGATATTGATCGTTATCTTGAAACGAAAGAATCACTACCGTCCTTTGACCAATACTTGGCAGAGCGGGGACATTTTATTGAACAAATTTGGGCGAATGTTTGGTTGAATAAATCGACAAACGATGTTCCTAAAAATGAAAAAAAGCAATTTTTAAGTGAGAAAGGGTATGTTGTCCATGGAATCGATCGAAAATTACTGAATAAACTTTTTCGCGACGAAATGAGGACGTACCAGCCTTTCGATGCTATGGGGTGGATGAAACAAACATTTGCAGTAAGTAATGAACAGTGGGAAAGACGTTACCTAGATGCAAAGGACAATTTTTTAAAGCGGGAAGAACAGAAACACCTTGAAGAACAAAAGCAATCAATCCGAAATGAAATAGAAGAGTCTGCTGTTGAAATGATTGAACAAAATTACGAATGGTTCTACCTAAATGTTAGGCACTTCGTTGCTACGCAATTAAGGGCGGATATCGAAAACAATAGTAAGTTTCAATCAGTTGATGCCTTTGCATTGGAAGAGAAATTGGTCGATGAAGGCCGATTTAATCCTGACACCTATACAACAGTAGCCACTTTTTTTGAAGAACTGACAGGCGATATCCATAAGACCCTGAACTGGGGGAGGAGTTCTTATGAATACCAAACCTATTTCTTTGTCTATGAAAGCTTAATTTCAGATTATTTGTCAGAGCTTTTACCTCAAAAAGTACTTGAGCTGCTTCCTTCTAAGCTTAAAGATGACTTTCAAGAAACCTTTCACGAAAAACTATCCCCTTCCTTTGTAAAAGGAAGTATTGCACAACTATTATACGATGTTGAGGGATATTTTATAGAGGATATTCAGGCGGAATACCTGGCTGACTTAATAAGATTAGCAGACATTCCATTTGAGCAAAAAATACATAAGCAAATTTATGAACAGGATTTCCAGGAGCGAGATCGAAAGCAAAAAGAAGAGCAAGCAGAAATAAAGCGAAAAAGAGAAGCAGAAGACCGGATGATGAAGGACATCTTTGGAGCAGAATACGACCCTTCATTAAAACGGCATGTTCGATATGTCCTTCACATTGGCGAAACGAATACTGGGAAAACGCACCATGCCTTAGAAAAGATGAAAGCAGCAAATAGCGGCTTGTATTTGGCACCGCTTCGTCTGTTAGCTCTTGAGGTTTATGATAAATTGAATGCTGAGGGGACTCCATGTTCCTTAAAAACAGGTGAGGAAGAAAAATTCGTTCCCAATGCACACCATACTTCCTGCACAGTAGAAATGTTTCATGAAAAAGAATTTTATGATGTGGTCGTCATTGACGAAGCACAAATGATCACCGATAAGGACCGCGGCTTTTCCTGGTATAAGGCAATCACGAAAGCTAATGCGGAAGAAGTACATATTATTGGCAGCAAAAATTCAAAATCGATGCTCCTGCAGCTATTGGGAGATTCAAATATTGAAATTCACGAGTACAGCCGTGATACGCCGCTCGAGGTCGAATCGAAAGAGTTCCATATTAAACACATTAAAAAAGGGGATGCTCTGATTTGTTTTTCTAGAAGGCGTGTGCTTGAAACAGCCTCACGACTGCAAAATGACGGTCATTCTGTCAGCATGATTTACGGCAGTATGCCTCCCGAAACAAGAAAAAGGCAGATAGAACAGTTTAATCAAGGCATGACAAAGGTCATTGTCGCGACAGATGCGATAGGAATGGGCTTAAACCTACCGATTCGCCGGATTGTTTTTTTAGAAAATGAAAAGTTCGATGGAACCCGCAGGCGTCTGCTTACATCACAAGAAGTGAAGCAAATTGCCGGGCGTGCTGGCCGAAAAGGGAAATATGATATCGGGAAAGTGGCTTTTACTAGCGATATCAAAAAAATGAGGAACTTGCTTTTGCAGGAGGATGAGCCTGTTCATACGTTTGCAATTGCCCCAACGAATTCTGTCTTTGAACGCTTCCAAGGCTATTATCGCGACCTTGGTACCTTTTTTGAATTATGGGGAAAATTTGAAAGCCCTGAAGGTACGAAAAAAGCCTCACTTTCAGAGGAAAAAGCTCTTTATCAAAAGATAGTTGGTACGGAAATTGAAGCAAGGCTGTCATTAATGGATCTTTATGGTTTTTTACACCTACCTTTTTCAAAAAACGAGTCGATTTTAACAAAACAGTGGGAAGAAACGATGTTCGCAATTATCCAAGGAAGAGAGCTCCCTGAACCAATTCTAAAGGACAGGAGCTTGGAAGAATTAGAACTCAGCTACAAAGCGATTGGCCTTCATCTCTTATTTCTATACCGGTTAGGAGAGCGAACAGAAACAATTTATTGGGAACGGCTGCGAATGGATGTTAGTAATCAGGTTCAGGAACGGTTAAAAACGGATATAAAGAAATTCGTTAAAAAATGTAAGACCTGCGGCAAAAAACTGCCATGGGATCATTCGTTTCCAACTTGTGAATCCTGCTACCGGGAAAAGTATAGAAGATACCGGTATGAAGATGATTATGAGTTTTAAGATAATAATGTCGTATACGATATAGATGATTTATTGCGACAAAGGGATCACCCTTTTGAATGGACAAGAGCAGAGTTTAAGGAAAAGTGCGAGGATTGGTCACGCTCATTTCCATATTCGCGGTTGAAGCAGCGCAATGCCTTGAAGGAGTTTGCCTTAGGAGTTGAAGCTGTGAATCGCTTTGTTCGACGGGAGCCGTTAGAGCGGTACCATGAATGTGTGTTAGGAGTTTTGGCGTTAGAAGCCGATCCGATTGATCCGAGGTTATAGTGAAGTCGAACGAACTTGCCATTGGTAAGTTCGTTTTTTCTTGGAGTAATAACTTTATGGTTTAAGGTCATATGATGATTAATAAGGAGTGTGAGAGGTTATGGCTGTTCATGTTGTTAAGACTGGCGAAAACTTGTGGACGATTTCTGCTTTGTATGGAGTTTCTATTCAAACCATTGTGGAGGTTAATGGGTTACCTTCAGCGAGTACTCTCGTCCCAGGCCTTGCGCTATATCTTCCTGATACCATGCCGCTACTCCGTTCCTATCAAATAAAACCAGGTGATCATATTTGGAAATTGGCTCAACAATTCAATACTGACATTCCAACAATCTTAGCGGCCAATCCTGGTATTAACCCAAACCAACTTTTTATCGGACAAATTATCGTCATTCCATCCCAATTAAAATTAGAAATGGCCACACTTGGATTTAATGTACCATCGTCTGAGAGTAAGGACCTCGAAACACTTGATAGTCTTGCAGGGCTATTAACTTATTTAGCGATTGTAGCTTATTCGTTTACGGAAGATGGATTCGCTTTTAATGAAATTGAGGATGCGGCCACTGTGTCTAAGTGCAAAGAGTTAAACATCACACCATTATTAATGATTCGAAATTTTACAGTCAGTGATTTCAGTGCGGATTTGGCAGGGAGGGTGCTGGAAAATCATACCTATCGAGGAAACCTAGTAGCAAGTATAGTGAATTTAACCGTTCAGAGAGGTTTTGGCGGTGTCAGCATCGACCTTGAATTTATTCCGCCGGCAAGACGCAGCGATTTTATTATATTTTTAAAAGATTTAAAGAATGCATTAGGCGAGCTTATTTTGCATGTAAATGTTCACGCAAAAACAGCCGATATTCCTACCAATCGAATCATCGGTGCCTACGATTATGCCGCGATTGGCAATGTGGCCGATATTGTGGCGGTGATGACGATTGATTATGGTTACCCTGGCGGCCCACCCAATCCGATTGCTCCGATAACCTGGATGCAACAAGTAATTGAATACTCTATCACCCAGATCAATCCTCGTAAACTGCAAATTGCAATGCCGCTTTATGGATATGACAAAGTTGTTCATACGAATGCTACCCATGCTCTATCGGTTCTTGCCGCCCAGAATAAAGCTATTTCAACTGGTACGGCAATTGATTTCGACAAAACTGCTAGTTCACCCTGGTATCGATACTGGCATGGAGTGGAGGAGCATGTAGTTTGGTTTGAAGATATTCGAAGTTTTATTGAAAAGTATCGGTTAATTGATACTTATCAATTAGTCGGCACAACCTTTTGGCAAATTAGCCTGCCGGCACCACAGAATTGGGCATATCTCAGTAAAAAGATAACTGTAGTGAAGAAATAGTGAAAAACACATTTTAATAATGGTCTCTTCATAAGGGGTTTTTGGTTTTGTCCAATTTCTTGGGTGCTTTTTCTTTTGTTTTCTCTATATTGTAAACGGTTTTATTTGATTATTTATGATGTGGAAAATGATGAAAAAACTTTCAGTGCTGTCATGTAATAATACAATTGGTTTTTTTGGACAAACTCTTAGGAAAAAAGGAAAGGCTTGATAAAGAGTGATTAAAAAAGTGTTAAAATATGCACTTCTATTACTTTTTGTATTTTTCCCCTCCATTCAAGTTAATGCCATTAATGGACATGAGAAAATGATTCAGCAGCTCAATCAACTCATAAAGAATGATCCAGATTTACAAGGAGCAATTGCAGGAGTGAGCATCCGGACTGCTTCAAGCGGTGAAATTATTTATCAGCATCAGGGCGATGTCCGATTACGACCTGCTTCTAATATGAAGCTTTTAACGGCAGCTGCCGCTCTGAATGTCTTGGGTGAGAATTATACCTTCACTACTGAAGTCCTTGCAGACTCTCAGGTAAAAAAGAAAACATTAAAAGGGAACCTTTATCTAAAAGGAAAAGGTGACCCGACACTATTAAAATCAGATTTTGATACATTTGCTACTGCCATTAAGCAACTAGGTATTAAAAAAATAAAGGGAAATCTTGTTGTGGATGATTCATGGTATGATGATGTCCGTTATTCACTTGACCTACCCTGGAGCGATGAAACGACTTATTACGGTGCGCAGATTTCCGCATTGACAGCATCACCATCAACGGATTATGATGCAGGTTCCGTGGAGGTCGAGGTCAAACCAGGAAAAAGCGAAGGAAACAAGGTTAAAGTAGAAATTACCCCGAAGACCGAATATGTGAAGATAATCAATCATGCGGTAACCGTTGGGGAAAAAGGTAAAAAGGATATCACTATTGAACGGGAACATGCAAAGAATACAATCATTATTAAAGGGACCCTGCCATTGAAATCAAAGGCTAAAAAAGAATGGGTTGGCGTTTGGGAACCAACTCGTTATGCGGCAGCGCTATTTAAGCAATCACTACTAGAACAGGGAATCCAAGTCTCAGGAAAAATAATAATTGGGGTGGTGCCTAATAATGCAAGAACTTTAGCTGCCCATCAATCAATGCCTTTGTCTGAACTGCTTGTCCCGTTTATGAAGCTTAGTAATAATGTCCATGCCGAAGTCCTGATCAAGGAAATGGGGAGAGTTGTTAAAGGGGAAGGCAGCTGGGAAAAGGGGTTAGAGGTGTTGGAAACAGAGGTAACCAAATTCGGGCTTAACACAAAGACAATGGTCCTCCGGGATGGATCTGGCGTATCACATGTTGATTTAATACCAGCCAGCCAAATTTCCCAGCTTTTATTTGCGGTACAGAAGGAAGATTGGTTTCCAGTTTATTTCTATTCATTACCAGTTGCAGGTGTTAATGGCAAGTTGGAGGGAGGATCTCTGAGAAATCGCATGAGAAATTTAACTGTCCAAGGAAAAGTAAAAGCTAAAACTGGTACTCTTTCGACTGTCACCTCGTTATCTGGTTATGTCAATACGAAAAGTGAGCAAACATTGATATTTTCAATTCTGTTAAATAATTTGCTGGATGAAGAGAAAGGGAAAATGATTGAGGATAAAATGGTGATGGTCTTAGCCAGTCAATAATAACAATGTTGAGGGCACTATCTAAATGGTATGGCTCTTTTTCTGATGTAATGATTATTAGGTTAAAGGGAAAATGCTAAGTTTTGATTTTCCTATTAAAACAAAGGTTATATAATAAAGAAAAGTATTTCAAGTGGGAGAAGAAAATGAAAACAATCAATAAACATGGACAAGCACTATCTGAACGGTTTGAAGTGGCCTACAATCAAGTACATGATGCGCTGAGGGATATTGTTCAAATCAATGATGATAGATTCGTGGTTCTCGTCAAGGTTGGAGCAAAAAAATACCAGGTGATAGAAACATTTAAGAAAGACCTAGAGCAGTACGCAAGACTTCGAAATGCGATTGTGCATGAAAAAATGGAGGTGGGCTTTTATATTGCAGAACCTAACACAAAGGTCGTCCATCATATTGAAAGAATCGCTAACTTATTAAGCCAGCCTAATTACGCACTATCCATCGCCACTAAAAACGTTGTTTTCTTTGACTATCTAGATAGTATTCTAAAAGTGACCACAGCCATAAAAGAGCATGGCTATTCAAAATTTCCAATTTACAAAAACAAAAAATGTGTCGGGTTACTGACGGTCAGTTCCATCATAAAATGGATGGCGCAAAATATGGAAAGCAGCCTAGTAAATCTATCAGATATCCATGTTTCGGATATGATGGAGTACGAAAAAGAACATTCAATTGAGATTGTTGCTAAAGATATTAATATATTTGAGGTAGAAAATATTTTTGAAAAAGCACATAAAAAGAAACGGAAATTAGAAGGTGTCATTATTACCGAAAATGGGTACAACGATGAGTTTCCGCTAGGGATTATTACTCCGTGGGATCTAATTGAAATTGATTATACGGTTGAGTAAGGAAGAGGAGCATCCTAACTGGATTGCTCCCATTGTAATTTATAGATTGTTATCGAAATCAAACGCGCTTAATTGATCCATGTGGCTGGCAATCATCGCGATAATCGTACTTGCTTCTTCTCGGCTAAAAATAAAATGGGATTCGTCCTTGATTAATTCGTCTTCCGTTGTCCAAATACGATTGATCCGTTTGAGGACACCGTCACCGGTCGCTTGAACGACCCCAAATTGATAAGTAATTTCCACTTCATCTTTATGCTTAAAAGCGGTAACCTCTGGTGTTGACCAATCGACATCAATTTCCTCGAAAATGTCGTCGCTGTTGACCTGTGCCGTTTCATAGTACTCTTCTCCGTCAAGTATTTCACAATCTTCTTCATCCTCAAACACTTCAGTTGATTGAAGGTAGACACCGTCATCTGTATAGTCATCATCATCGTTCAAATAATCATGAAGACTATCGTGAACTTCCCCGATGATCTCCTCTATGTCTGAAAGGATGATTTTCGCTGTATGACCACTATCAACATCAAAAGTGTCGATGTAAAATTCTTCATTTTGCGGATCAAAGAACAGCGTGCAGAAATAATCACGCTCAAGTTCTTCGGTATCCACATCGGAGATATCAACATAAAACTCAATCCTTGGATGTTTGGCAGCTCTTTCCATTTTCATTTGACCAACCTGATCATATTCTTCACAAATAGACTCAAGGTGCTCTTGAAGTTCCCCACAAACTCTGTCAAACCATTCTAACGACATCAAACATCCCATCCCTTCATATTTATCGAGGTTATTATTTCCAAATTAGAGAAAATTTATGATTGGTTTTGGAAGTTTAATCGTGGCAGTATGTGAGTTGTTATTTTATCTAAAAAGAAATAACCCACTCCGCTACGGCTAAGCTGGGTGAGTTATTTCTTCTAAATGGCCACTGCACTTCCTGCAATTAGCTGCATTACGAGCTTCCAGCACGACAACCGGGGCTCTTTTTTAGAATAGTAGCTATCTGCTAATTATTATTCATTAAATAGAGTAAGTAAAGATAGGTGGTAAGTAAAATCACCAAACTATTAACACTATTTTATCAACATTTTTGTTTTTTTATTATCTTCTTCAGCTACATTTTTAACTCTCTCACAAAATTGAACCACTATCTTATCGCTTGCAAAACATAAAAATAATTTGAGAAATAATTTCAAAGGACGATTGGTGCATGTGTATCTAAACATCGTTTTTTGTTCGTTGATTGGACTTAGTTCATACAAAGCAGTAATTTCAAACATGTTTGCTAGCGTGAAGCCCACTTTTAATTTTTTCTTTTCTGGAGTATTTACATATTCTAATGTTTCAACATCGTATTCCTCAATCCGTTTACCTTCTTTATATTTCTGACGATAGACGCTGCCTACTCCAATCTCTGTCACTTTAACAGGTTGATGATCAACTACTTGGGGCATAATTTTTTGCATTTCCTCTAATGAGCCATTTAATAATCCCCAAACCTGCTCAATTGGGGCATCAATATTAATTTCATTTGACCATGACTTCATATAAACACCTCTTTTATTCTTTTTTTGCATTATGTTCAGAAAATTCTCTTACCTAATGATTATTCTCCTTTGATTGTCCAATTCCTTTAATGATGTTCTTCACTTCTATTAAAAGAGTTGAAGAGAATCAGAGCGGAGTTTTGTTAGAAGTGAAAAATTTATTGGTAAATGAAAAAGAAAACTTTTTTAGGATTATTTGGTTGAAAAACATTAAGGCTGGAAGATTTTTAATAAAAGTCATAAATGAGAAATTAAAAAATAGAATTTATTATAAAAGTGAATAGAAGTCGGCAATGGTGCCTTGGATGCAGTCTAGTACTGTTCTTAGGGCACTTTTTTGTTTTCTGGGAGGTAAGGATATGGATGTCAAACGAGTTCCGGCATTTACGTTACCCTTCGAAAAAATGCCCCTATTGATGTGGACGTCGCGATTACCTACAATTTTCACCTATCTCGGACCATAGCGAATATTGTTTGAATACTTAGAATAAAATGGTACAAACTTGACCACGAAGGAGTGGTACAAACTTGATGTCTAAAATGGTGATGGAACAAACCATGCTGTCAGAGGAAGATGTTAGCATCATCTGGGAAATTTCCAGCAAGCTCCAATTATGGGCGGATGTTTCCCAAGCAGATGTGTTTATCGATTGCTTGATTCCTACAAAAGATGCGGCAATTGTTGTAGCAGAGGCACATCCACAAACAGGAAAGTCGCTATATCAGCTGTCAGTCAAGGGTGAAATCGCCTTAAGACAAAATGAACCAGGCGTGCTCCATTGCTTGCAAACAGGGGAATCTGTTATCGATTCAAGAGGGATTTCACAGGAAAATGTAAATATCCAGCAGAATGTGACACCTATCAAAAATACCAAAAATCAAACCATTGCCGCTCTCATTATGGAGCGAGACATTACTGACATGGTTGAACAGGAAAAACATGTTGAAGTACTCCTGGAAACAACGGAGCAGCTAAGTGAAACCATATTTCAGCAGGCGATGACCGAAAATAAGATCCCGGCATTAATTCATGAAGGTTTGCTTCTTTTCAATGCCGAGGGTTTGATAACCTTTGCTAACCACCGTGCCCATTCTATTTTAATAGAATTTGGTCATTGTAGCCCGCTGATTGGAACGAATGTGAACAAGCTTTGCTTCGGCAGGTTTGCAATGGAACAAATCGAACAGCATGGCATAGTATCAGAGGAGTTTCAACGGGGGAATCTTTTTGTAAAAATAAATGCCGTTTGTATCCATCGTGGAGAGCAAAAAGTTGGAGGAATTCTACTATTGAGGGACCTAACGGAAATGAAAGAAAAAGATAGAGAAATCAGATTCAAGTCCGCGGTCATAAAAGAGATTCACCACCGGGTGAAAAACAATCTGCAAACCATTGCTAGTCTTTTAAGGCTGCAAATGCGACGATCAAACTCTGAGGAGGTTGAACGAGTTTTTCGCGAAAGCATCAATCGAATTATGAGCATCTCCATCATTCACGAGGTTTTATCACAGGATGGCTTAGATGAAGTAGATTGCAAGGAAATCTTTGACTACATGTGTAAAGGGATTGTAACTTCAATGAAGGATAACGAGCAATCAATTCGTGTCGTGGTCGAGGGGGATTCCCTATTTCTGAACTCGAGGACTGCCAGCTCTTTGGCATTAATTATCAATGAACTTGTCCAAAATGCAATGAACCACGCCTTTACGGAGGCTTCTACGGGAATAATAATGATTGGGATAAGAAACGCTGACGGAATGGTTGAAATGATCGTCTCAGATAACGGTAGGGGATTCGATTATAATTCTGAAAAGGTAGGAAACCTAGGTTTAGAAATTTGCCATACCTTAATACACGAAGACTTAAATGGATCCATTCAATTCACAAATACGGGAAAAGGAACAAACGTGACCATTAGCTTTCCAATTCCAGAAGGGGAGGAGGAAGAGGATGACCTATAAAATCATGATAGTGGATGATGATCCCATCACCAGGATGGATTTGCGTGAAATGCTAAAGGATGAGGGGTATCAGGTTGTTAAGGAATGCAAAAACGGGGAAGAAGCAGTTCAACAATGCCTTGCGCTAAAACCCGATTTAATCATTATGGATGTCAAAATGCCAATTCTAAACGGGATAAAAGCAGCAAAAGTTATTCGGAAAAAATTGGACACGGCAATTCTATTATTAACAGCCTACAGTCAGAGGGAGCTGATTGAAGATGCAAAGGAATCAGGGGTTACGGCCTATCTTGTCAAGCCTGTAACTGAGATTGATTTAATTCCTGCTATCGAAATCGCGATGAGTCAAAAGCAACAATTTGAGTGTCTTTCAAGAGATTTACAGTCTCTTAAGCAAAAATTAGAAGAGCGCCAGCTGATTGAAAAGGCAAAGGGAAAAATAATGGAGTTACGGCTGCTAACTGAGGAGCAGTCCTATCAATGGATGAGAAAATATAGTATGAAAAACAGAATCGCTTTGGTGAAAGTTGCAAAATTTATTTTACAGCACCCAGGGGGAATCCGAGACGTCTTTTAGTATGGGAGTAAGATGGGTTTGGGCCCAGAAGCTAATACAAGAGTTGGCAGTGATTCTGGCACAAGTACATCTAAGTTTATTAGAGAGGAAATGACCTAAATAGAAAGGAGGTTAGTAGAATGGAGGTATTTATCGGCTTTGCTTTAGTGGTGATTACCCTTTGCGTAGGAACTGCCATTGGAATGAATGCAAATAAAAACGTTCGAGCGTTTAAAGAGGAAGAACATGAAATTTTTGTCGATAGGGATGCTAGAAACTAAACAGGAATGGGGAGAAAGGAATGAAAAGTAAAGACCAACAATTGCTGGAGGATAGGAAGCAGTTAAACCGTTATGGATATGCACAAGAGCTATTGCGTGACATGGGTGGATTCTCAAACTTTGCCATTTCATTTTCAATCATTTCCATTCTAACAGGTGCCGTTTCACTTTATGGTCATGGATTACTTTATGGCGGACCGGGGATGATGGGCTTTGGCTGGACGATTGTCGCCTTTTTCGTACTTTTAGTCGCCGCTTCACTCGCTGAACTGGCATCGGCGATTCCAACCGCTGGTGCTCTTTACCACTGGGCTGCCACCCTAAAAGGTAGAAGGATTGGCTGGTATACCGCTTGGATTAACCTGATTGGACAAATTGGAATTGTCGCCGGAATTGATTACTCTTGCGCCTTATTTGCCGACCCACTTCTAGCAACAGTTTTTGGTTATTCTTCCACTGATACTACGATTCTAATTGTCTTTGGCGTAATTCTCCTATTACACGGTATCCTCAACCACGTTGGCATTAAAATCGTTGCTAAATTAAATGACTTCTCTGCCTGGTATCATATGATAGTCGTCGCTATCTTAGTTGTTAGTTTAGCATTTTTCACAAAAAATGGTTTGCAGCCTATCGATTACTTATTCCAAGTTGGGCAAACATTTTCCGATAAACCATATTTCTTAGCATTCTTAATTGGATTATTACAGGCACAATGGACCTTTACGGGCTATGACGCTTCGGCCCATACAATTGAAGAAACTGTTCATCCACGTGTTCGTGCTCCATGGGGAATTTACAACTCAGTAGCATTTTCATTTGTATTCGGATTTATCATGCTTTCATTTGTTACCCTTTCGATTCATGATGCCGCCGGCGCGGTCAACTCTGACAATGCCTTTATCTATGTTATCAGCCAGGCATTGGGGGGGACATTTGGTTCTATTGTTCTCTGGCTCGTCACTTTCGCCATGTTCTTCTGTGGTTTGTCATCGATTACCTCATTTTCGCGGATGATGTATGCCTTTTCTAGAGACAAAGGCATGCCATTTAGCCGTCATTGGGCAGAAATCAGCCGCAAATTCCGTACACCGGCAAAAGCAATTTGGTTGGCTGTTATTCTTTCTTTTGCCTTAGCGTTAATTGATTACCTTACAAAAATCATGAATCCAAATGCTAGTTATTCAACAATTGCCTTCTTGACTGGGGTTAGTGTGGTTGGGTTGTATGTTGCTTATGGAATTCCGATATACCTTAAACTAGAAGCCGAGGCGAAAGGAATCTTTTTACCAAAACATTACGGACCTTGGAGTCTTGGGAGATGGAGTAAGCCGATTAATATTCTCAGCATCATCTGGATTCTTTTTATTTCCATTATGATGGTGATTCCGCCAAATCAAATGGCCGCCTATGCCTTGGGTGGAATGTTAATCCTGTTGATTATCATGGACTTAGGTTATTACAAGAACCACTTCAAAGGTCCGCAAGCTGCCCTTGAAAAATCAATTGAAGAGATTAAAAGATTGGAAGATGAGTTTGAGCATGAAAAGGAATAATTTTAAAAAATAAACAAAAGTGCCCGTATCAAAAGTACAGGGCACTTCTTCGATTTTTTTTAGAGATTTCCTTATGCAGAAAATGGGATATTCAGCTCAGAATTTTTGCGAAATGAATAAAAACTACTAAACCAAAGGACAAAGATAAACATCAGTCTAAGTAAAAATATAATCTAAAACAACAAAGCCGATTATGCCTTTTAAAAAGTATCTGATTGTTGGACACCTCCATTTTTAAGAAAATTATGATAACTAGTTGATTTCACCCCAATTAGAGGTAAAATCAACCATTTTCACCTTGAGCAACTTTTAATGATTTTTATTCTTCATGTGTTACTATAATAGCTAATCAAAGTAAAACGAGGTGTTGGCATGAAAATTGAAGTTTGGTCTGATTATGTTTGTCCCTTTTGTTATATAGGTAAAAGAAGGTTAGAAGAGGCGTTAGAACAATTTCCGAATAAGGATCAAGTGGAGGTTGAATTCAAAAGTTTTGAACTTGATCCAAATTCGCCAAAAAATATTGGTCAAAATATTCACGAGGTTTTAGCAAAAAAATATGGAATGAGTATTGAACAGGCAAGACAAGCGAATCAGGGTGTTGGCCAGCAGGCAGCAACGGTTGGTTTAACCTTTAATTTTGATGAGATGAAACCAACCAATACATTCGATGCACATCGCTTGGCGAAATTTGCTAAAACACAAGGGAAAGAGGCATTGGTTTCTGAAAAACTTCTCCATGCTTATTTCACAGAGTCAAAGCATATAGGCGAGGATAAGACCTTGGCAGATATTGCCGAGTCCGCAGGTTTAAATCTTCAAGAAGTATTAAATGTGCTTAATGATAAAAATGCTTATGCCAATGATGTCCGTCAAGATGAATCCCTTGCCCAGCAATATGGGGTTCGCGGTGTTCCTTATTTTGTGATTAATCAAAAATATGCCATTTCCGGTGCCCAACCCACCGAAACCTTCATCGGTGCTCTAAAAAAAGTATGGGAGGAAGAGTCTGCTTCCCCAGTACTACAGGATCTTTCAACCAATGAGGATGCAAGCTGTGCAGATGGGAACTGTATCATTCCAGAAAAAAAATAGGATTGTCGATATCATAAATGTTACAAACAGGAGAACAATCCTTGAGAAAATAAAAATGGGAAAGGAACGATACATTTCCTTTCCCATTTTTCCTATTAATAGTGTATTGGAACATTTTTTGTGAATGATTAAGATGTTATTTTCCTTTCAATCTAAAATAGGACTGATTACTGCCATCCCAACATTTTTTAATTTGCCAATTGCCTTGAATCGTAGTTTGGCAGCGTCTTTGACTGCATGTATTCCTTCTTGTTGATCGACGTCTAGAAGTGTTCCTTCGTGAAGTCCTTTGTCTCGAAGTCCTTTTTCTGGAAGTCCGTTGTCTGGAAGTCCGTTGTCTAGAAGTCCGTTGTCTAGAAGTCCGTTGTCTAGAAGTCCGTTGTCTAGAAGTTCGTTGTCTAGAAGTCCGTTGTCTAGAAGTCCGTTGTCTAGAAGTTCGTTGTCTAGAAGTCCGTTGTCTGGAAGTTCGTTGTCTAGAAGTCCGTCGTCTAGAAGTCCTTTGTCTGGAAGTTCGTTGTCTGGAAGCTCTTTGTCTAGAAGTCCGTTGTCTGGAAGTTCTCTGTCTAGAAGTCCTTTGTCTAAAAGTCCGTTGTCTGGAAGTTCTTTGTCTAATTGTCCTTTGTCTAAAAGTCCGTTGTCTGGAAGCTCTTTGTCTAGAAGTCCTTTGTCTAGAAGTCCTTTGTCTGGAAGTTCTTCTACGCGAGTTACCACGATTCTGACCAGGGTCTCTGAACATGAAATCCCCGAAACCGCCGCGTCTCACTTCTTCTGCTGCATTTTGAATATTTTCTGCTGAAAATTCACTCATTTTTGCACCTCCTTTTGATGTAGAAAAGGGAGCACGAAAACTGTTAAACCATGCGTCTATAAAACTCACTCTTCTTTTACCAATTTACGTTTGTTTGAATGCATTTGTATAAGACATAAGCCTAATAAAAGAAAAAATGCTATTTTGGGGTTACCTCCTTCTTTTTTCTTACATACGAATAAACAAGGAGGGATATAAAATGGACGAGGCTGAAAAATTACTGCACTATAAGCTTTTTATTAAACCCTTTGACTTAAAAGAGCTTAGAAGAGATATTTGGATAAACGATCCGATTCCTGCTCAGTTAACGGTGGGGGGAAAAAGGCTTGAAATTGATTTAAGTTATCGCGGATCCCATATCCGAGATTTTTCGAAAAAGTCTTATCAAATTTCTTTCTATAAACCATTAAAATTCAAAGGTGCAAAACAAATTCATCTTAACGCCGAATTCAAGGATCCGTCCATGATAAGAAATAAGCTGTCATTTGATTTTTTTTCAGAATTAGGCGTCCTAGCGCCACAAACACACCATATTTTTTTAACGCAAAACGGTAAAGTAGAAGGGGTTTATTTGGAAATCGAATCAGTTGATGAAAATTTTTTGAAAAAGAGAAACCTACCTAATGGCAGCATTTTTTATGCAGTTGATGGTGACGCAAACTTCTCTCTCATGAGTGATTTAGATAAGGAAACAAAAAAATCACTTGAATTAGGCTATGAAAGAAAATGTGGGAGTAAATTAGATGATTATTACTTACAGGAATTTATCTATAAAATCAATACGATTTCAAATAGTGAATTTGAAAAGGAAATTTCAAAATTTGTCGATGTCGAAAAGTATCTTCGTTGGATTGCAGGAATTATATTTACATCAAACTATGATGGGTTCGTGCATAACTATGCACTTTACAGGAATAGGGAAACGGGCTTATTTGAAGTTATCCCATGGGATTACGATGCCACATGGGGAAGGGATGTAAACGGTAAACGAATGGAAGCAAATTATGTCCCTATTGATGGTTTTAATACCTTAACAGCAAGGCTGTTAGACGTGGATGGTTTTCGAAAGCAATATCGAAGCTTGCTCATAAGCACATTGAATCATCAATTCACAGTTGAATTTATGATTCCAAGGGTTGAGAAACTACTTCAATTGATTCGGCCGTATGTCAAACAGGACCCATACAAAAAGCAAAATATGGATGACTTTGATAAGGAATTAGCGGTTATCACAGAGTATATTGAGGAAAGAAGAAAGTACCTGCAGAGGAAATTAACAAAATTAGAATAGAAATCAATAGTTAATGAAAATCTGAAAGGACATCTTAGGTCCTTTTTATTTTTATTAAATCTATCCTAAGTTTCAACTCCCACCCCAATCATCGAAATGAATTGAATAGAGTGGTACACCCACATAATAATGGGTGTGTGAGCAGAGCTAAGTTTTACCCCATTCAATGTGATACATGTATATTTTTCATTAAGGCAAAATAAATGGATTCATTTTGCGTCTCTCTGCCCCGTTTACACAGAAATGAACAATTCACGCAATAAAAAAGGATTTTACATTTTTTTATTGAATTTACTTCAAAAAAGATGCCAATTGGCATCTTTTTAATTATTCCACTGTTCTCTTGAAAGAGAATTAGCTCTTTTTTGGCCACCAGATGTTATTTTCACGATAATATCCTTCCATTTGGAAATCATCATCTGGAGTTGTGCTCCATCCCCAGTTTCCTTGTCCAATATTGTTCCGGCGTGATTTTTTACGCTGTCTTGTAGTCACGATGACGGAAGGATGTCGGTTTCTAGAAGTATTATGTCTGGAAGTCACGATGACGGAAGGATGTCGGTTTCTAGAAGTATTATGTTTGGAAGTCACGATGACAGAAGGATGTCGGTTTCTAGTAGTATTATGTCTGGAAGTCACGATGACAGAAGGATGTCGGTTTCTAGAAGTATTATGTCTGGAAGTCAAAATAACGGAAGTTGGAAGGTTTCTAGAAGTATTTCTTCTAGAGGTATTCCTATGGGATGTATTTTCAGGTTCTAGAGTTCGAAGTCTCGAAGTAAATCTTCCTGCAGACCTGCGAGGATGTGGAGGCTTTCGTCTGGAATGTTTATTTTGATGTGATCTACGCGTTAAACCTGGATCCCTAAACATGAAGTCACCATGCCCAGAATTTTTTACTTCTTCTGCCGCATTTTGAATATCATCTGGAGTAAAATTGCTCAATATTTTCACCTCTTTTCTTTTAAAAGGGAAGAGCAAAACCGATAAAACCATATTTGTCTCCGCACTTCCACCTCTCCTAATAATCTACGTTGCTGAGGTTTTCTTTGTATAGGGAAATTGTTTATTAGTGAAAAAAATTTATCCGATAGTGACATACATTAAGGGTAATGTGGTTTGGTTTTAATTTGAAATAAAGTCGTACCATTTATAAAAAAGATGTACCGTTTTAAATAAAGATAAACGGTTTATAAAAAAATTCCACCGTTTATATGTTTGTCTATAGGGCCATTTGGAACAAGTAAAAATAACCACCCTTTATTCAATATGGGTGGTTATTTTTGCTTGTAATATTTAATCATTCAATAAATTTCGTTGATTTATCTCAATTAGAAGTATGTCAATAAAGTCAGAACAAAGGTTGAGCCGTATGGCATCATGATAAGCATCAATCAAAAGATTATCCTGTAATAACTGCAGCGATTTCAAAGCGATTCCCCTCATTTATCGTAATCTAGAAATATTTTAAAATAAAGAACAGACTTTTTGGGGTATTACGAAGAATATTCACAAAAAAATCATATAAAAATAAAAATTTCATTCACTGTGACTTTTACACTAGAGCTATTATTATTTTTAATATAAAGGGAAAAGCTAAGGAGGATGCAAAACATTTTTGAGTTAATTTTCATCATTTTTGCAAAAAGGTGTAATATGAAAGAAAGGAAAGTTGCTCCATTAGTTTCGGCAAAGATTTCTAAATCTAATCGAAGGAAGATGGAGAAAGTGAATAAAGTAAACAAATTAAAGGTTTTATCCTACTGTACCGGTACGTTATTGGCATTTGTTGGTGTAGGGGCAGTTAGCGCTGGATGGGGGTTAATTATGGAACCGAGCGGAAAAGCTCTAGGATTACCGCTTGATTTTTTGGGGAATTCTCCATTTGCTGACTACTTAATCCCAGGAATAGCTTTGTTTTCTATTAATGGAATTGCTAGTTTAATTGGCGCATTTTTAGCATTTAGAACCCACCGGTTTATTGGAAAGACAACGTTTGTACTCGGAATTGCCATGATAATCTGGATTTCGGTTCAAGTGTATTGGATTGGCTGGCAAAGCTGGCTGCAGCCAACATTTTTAGGAGTTGGTCTTGTTGAAATAAACCTCGGATTTTTGTTTATCAATCAGTACAGCGACCAAGGATTATTTAAGCGCCATCACGGACACCACGTTCATTGAGCAGATTTTTATAAATTATTCCCATTAAAGCCCACCACTTCTGGTGGGCTTCATTATTTAATAGTAAGGAGCTTTTCTAAGGAGGGCTTTTTGAGTTTTTCTGTAGGGGTTAGGTAATAATTATGTTAAAATAAAATAGTGAAAAACATTATCATTGTAAAAAATTTTAGAATCAAATCCGAGGAGAGGATATTAATTGAATAAAGAGGGAATACCTTCTCCACTGAAGGATGGGTTAGATGCATTTTCGAAGGAGAATAATACTTCTACCCTAATAACAGATTTAAAAGCACTTTTTAAGGCCAATGTTTTACTCGCTAATGTGCTGCCAGTCTTTACAGGTTACTGGTTATCACTAGCCTTTTCCAATACTTCGTTTAGCGCAAACTGGAATTTATTTTTGTTAACGATGATTGGTGGAACGATGGTTATAGCTGGGGCACTCATTATTAATAACTGGTACGATGTTGATATTGATACGGTGATGGATCGTACGAAGAATCGCCCTACCGTAACAGGGAATATTTCCTTAAAGGTCGTTTTAACGTTGGGAATTGCCTTTTCTGTATTTGGCTTTATCCTTCTGCTCTTTACAACCATTGAAGCAGCCATTTGGGCATTCGTAGGATGGTTTACCTATGTGATTTTGTATACGATGTGGTCAAAAAGAAGATATACACTTAATACAGTTATTGGAAGTGTTTCTGGTGCGGTTTCACCTTTAATTGGCTGGACCGCAATTCAATCTGGTTTTCATTTGGTCCCAGTTGTGTTGTTTCTTATATTATTTATTTTTCAAATGCCACATACATTTGCCATCGCAATGCGGAAAAATAATGAATATAAAGCTGCAGGGGTTGCGATGCTTCCGGTTGTACACGGATTTGCGATGACGAAACGGCAAATTTTTGTCTATGTTGCCTGTTTACTGCCATTGCCGTTTTATTTAGTATCGCTTGGGACAACTTTTATTGTTATTGCCACCTTGTTAAATATCACCTGGTTAGCTTTGGGAATATACGGATTTTTTACGAAAAATGATCAAAAATGGGCGCGCGTGATTTTTATTTATTCGGTCAATTATATTACGATTTTGTTTCTTTTGATGGTCATCGTAACTTTACCGCTATTTGGTTAGCATGGTTAATTTTTGTGACTAGAGAGGGTCAGTCTTTTAGTACTTTTTGTGCATAAGAGACTGACCCTTTTTACGTCTCTGGACCCAGAATAATATTCAAGCTCAATTATGGACTGTCAAGAACATCGAGTGAACAGTTCCTTTTATCAGAGTATAATCGTCGTTCAGATCGCCCTATTAGAAAAAGAAATGAAACCGGAAGTAAGTAAATCTATTTTGCACCCAAAAAAAGGGAACGGTGTTAAGCACTATTCCCTTTTTTCGAATTTGAGTGGAATAAACAGGATTATCGTTTCAACCGTTTTAGTACATGTTCTTCAAAATTTTCGTGATTTATATCCAATCCCAAAATTTCATTTCTGAAGGTTTTGAACCGTCCATTATTCACTTCTAGGGTAAAATACCCTCGCTCACTTAACAGGTTAATATCTCCAATGATTTTTTTTCTTTGTACAGGATCAAACAAATGAACTAAATTAGGATTGCTTGGATGTGGTTTAAACATGCAGCCTTGTTCCACGCATATTCTAACAATGTTACGTACCTTTGGATGAGCGATGCTATCAATTTTCTTGCTTACTCCAATACTGACCATAAGTTTATTCTCCTTTCCCATCATAAAACGATATGCGGAGACAGAAGAAAATATGAAAACCCGTGACTTCTGATCCTTTTATTATTTTCCTGGATTAAGTTCACTCATCCAAAGATTGGCTGGTGATTGGTGCTCTTAATTATTATTAATAAAATTTTTTTCTAATCACTTAGACCTAGTAAAATACGTTGACAACTTGTATATTTCGCACATCACCCCCGAAAAAAGACATATTTCTTTCTCCTCCTAAATTTCGACATAAATTAGTTCTATTGAATTATTACGAGAATCGAAATTTATTGAATAATCGCCATCTATCCTTCATTTTTCATAGAAACAGAGTATTTCATAGAAATTCAGTCCTAGCAAAGATGAATTAAAAGATAAATCAAACTATTCATGCAATTGTGAACGAATAAACATATACTAAATTTGATTAATCAAAAGGGGGTAATATTTTGAAGAACAAACTTATTGCACCAATTGTTTTATCTACTGTACTTCTTGCAGGGAGCATTCCATTTAGTAATGTTCTAGCGAAACAGCCAGAGGAAACTGCAGCCATTTCTGTAACAAAAAAATGGAGTGAAAAGGCGAATGTTCCAATCTTTGTTCGTGAGAAACAATTAGAAAAACGGAATGCTAGTAATGCTAGCGATGCTCTTAACTATTTGGAAGAAAAGAAGGAACAACTAGGAATCAAGAATCCAAAAGCAGAGTTTCAAGAGAAAAATACGAATAAAGATCATCTTAGAATGACGCATGTTCGTTTTAATCAAACGAAAAATGGTGTACCTGTAGAAGGTGCTGAAGTAATCGTCCATTACAATGAAAATAATCAGATTGTTGCGGTCAACGGTTCCGTTAACACCGATTTAGATAATTTAAACCTAAATACAAAACCTGAAGTAAACAGTGAGAATGCGTTGGCGGTGGCAAAAAAATCTGTAGACGCTCCAGCCCAATTACAATACGACCCAACGACGGAACTTGTCGTCTATCCATTCGAGGGAGAGCATAGTTTAGCCTATAAAGTAAATGTTAATTTTCATGGGAAAGAACCCGGCAATTGGTTTGTTTTTGTCGATGCCCATACAGGTAAAGTCATTGACCAATATAATGCGATAATGGATGCTGATGAAATCAACACACAAACTGGGAATGGTACAGGTGTACTAGGGGCACATAGACTTCTACATATCTCTCAAAAGAAAAATCCAAAAGAGGGTACCGTTTTTCAATTAGCAGATTATGCTCATAATAACTTAGGTGGAATTTTTACCTATGATGCACCAACAGGTTCTTTATTTACAAGTAATAGTGCTTCATTTAAAAAGGATTATGACAGGGCTGCCGTCGATGCTCATTATAATTCAGAAAAAGTCTATCACTATTACCTTGATGAACACGGCCGAAACTCACTAGATGATAAAGGGATGGCCATCAATTCTTACGTTCACTATGGAACGAACTACAACAACGCTTTTTGGGATGGCCGTCAAATGACCTATGGCGATGGGGATGGATCATACATGATTTCTCTTTCTGCTGGCCTTGATGTAGCTGCCCATGAAATGACCCATGGTGTTACGACAAATACAGCAAATTTACAATATCGTTTTCAGCCTGGAGCGTTAAACGAAGCATTTTCGGATATTTTTGGTGCTCTAATTGATGATGCTAATTGGGAAATTGGAGAAGATATTATGGGACCTGGTGCTAAAGCGGATGGCAGAGAGTCGTTGCGCAGCTTAAGTGACCCAAGTAAATATCGAGTTGGAGCAGCCTATGTCGCATATGGGAATGGAAAGGGTAAATATCCTTCTCATATGAATGAGTTTTACGATCTTCCACGAAATTTAGATAATGGAGGCGTTCATATTAATTCCTCGATCATCAACCATGCTGCATACCTGACAGCACAGGATATTGGTCGTGAAAAATTAGGCAAAATCTACTACCGCGCATTAACTACTTATTTAACACCAACATCTGATTTTAGTGCGGCTCGTAAATCTATCATCCAATCAGCTGTAGACCTTTATGGAGAAGGAAGTTCAGAAGTGGCCGCAGCTGCAAACGGATTTAATAAAGTAGGAATTTTAGAGTAATGAAGCATCAATAATAACTTACCGAAGCAAATAAAAAATAGCATGGAGAGGGGTAACAATTTCTCACCATGCTATTTTTTTTATGAGGATAGCTATCTACTGCTTTACTTTTAACCTCGGTGATTGAATTTTCGTAAAATTATCGATACAATAAATGAAATTATGAAAAAGTTATCCATAACGGTGTTTTAACGGGAGTGGGCAATTTGTTAGTGATTAATCAACAAGAAGTAGAGGAATTGTTAACAATGGCATCGTGTTTCAAAATAATGGAGGCTGTTTTAGGAAAATCATCAGGGGAAATTGGCTGAGAGTATTTGAAGCCGTTTGGGGGTAAGAGAGGAAAGGTTACATGAGTACATATTTGAATCAAACGATTTTTCATTATTATTGTGCAGGTGTGTATGAGGGGAAGATTCAATTTAAAGAAAAACAAATCATGCATAGTAAAGTGGATCGGCGTCAAAGAACGCAGATGCAAGAAAATATTCTTTCAGCCGATATAAATACAAATCTACCCTTTCAAAAAATATTTGCCAATCTTTCCGGATATGCTAATGCGGAATGGACAGGAGAAGAAGTTCGTCTTTCAAATGGATATTGTTATCAAAGGTATGTGACCTATAATGGTGTTGCTAATGGCCAGCGTATTCACTCACAGGTATGGGCGTACCGGAATGATACGGCTTTAGATGTGGTAACATTGGATGGGGAAATTATTGCTTTTGTTTGCCCGAATCGAAATGGAATGGAAGTCATCGTCAAAAGTGGATATGAAAAACTGACGCCACTTGTTGTATACGATGATCCTCTCCTTTCAACACCCGATTATGGGATCAATGATTTAGGAACCTTTTTAGTACCAATGCGGGATGGGGTGAAATTAGCGACCGATGTGTACCTCCCTGAGGGATTAGAGAAGGGAAAGAGAGTTCCGACAATATTAATTCGAACATGCTACGATCGGAATCGAAAAAAAGAATCCCTAATGAGGTGGGCAAATAAAGGCTATGCCGTGGTCTCCCAGGATGTGAGGGGGCGTGCCGATTCTGAAGGTGAGTTAGTTCCGTTCTATTATGAAAGAGAGGATGGACATGACACGATTGATTGGATTATTTCTCAAGAATGGTCCGATGGAAATGTCGGGATGTGGGGTGCTTCTTATTTAGGGTATGTTGTGGTTGCAGCCGCTACTAGTGGACATCCTAATTTAAAGGCTGTCGTTGATGAGGTTAATGTTGGTTCTCCTTTTGTAGATACAGTCAGAAGAGGAGGAACGGTTTGCTCATGGCCATTACTAAGTTGGACACTTGCTCAATCGGTTGGAACGAGAACGGATTTCGATATCTTTGCAGGTCTAACAGTAAGTGTGGAAGAGGCTGTCAATGCCAGACCAATTAAGGATATACCGCAGCAAATAATTGGAAAGCCATCAGAACCATGGACGCTCTGGAGTGAACATCCGGAATATGATGAATTCTGGAGGAACTGCACTTTTTCAGAACGAGGTGACCAAGTCAAAGTTCCGATGTTTGTGATTTCGGGATGGTATGATGGCGATAGCCCTGGTGTATCAGAAACATGGAGGATGTTAACCCATCACGATGTGCCAAACCGCAAACTTTGGATAGGACCATGGGAGCATAATCCGAATCGGGCCAGGGATTACCAAGGGGTAAGTTTTAGCAATGATGCTGTCGTATATGATTATGATGTGAAAATATTAAAATGGTTTGACCGCTTCCTGAAAGAAATTCCGAATGGAATTGAAAAGGAGCCACGGGCCACTTATTACCTTGTTGGTGAAAATGAATGGAAAACCTCTGATGATTGGACACCTGAAGAGGCGACGGTGATGAACTTTTATTTAGCTAGTGCCGGGGGAGCAAACTCAAGTAATGGGGATGGCGTTTTGCTTCCTTCGCTACTTGAGGTTTCGCCACATGATACCTTTATTTATCATCCAAATGAACCTTTCGATTACAGTGGTGAAAGAGACCCTGAGAATCTCCGAAAGTATGAACTAAGGAACGATATTCTCGTATTTACCAGTGAGGAACTACAAGAAGATTTTGCAATCGCTGGAGAGCTTTCTGCTGAAATATATGCAGCAACTACTGGATTTGATACAGATTGGGTTGTCACGTTAAGTGATGTGGATGAAGTAGGGAATTCGATTCTTCTATCCAACTACATCGTAAGAGCGAAATATCGAAAAGGCTACGATGCACCAGAGTTACTTACTCCAGGAAAAATTGAACCATATTCCATCTTTATGCAAAATATTGCACATAGATTTAGCAAGGGTCATCGGGTTCGCTTTTCAATTACGTCATCAAGCAAATATATTGCCTTTCCTAATACAAATACGGGCGGTAACCCATATGATGAAATGGAGCCAATGGTTGTTACACAGAGTATTTATCATGACCAAAAACACCCAAGCCATGTAAAGTTACCGGTATTATATGGAAAGCTTTCATAAATCGGATACCGTTCAATAGAATGGATGAAAAAAAATAGATTCAAAGATTTCTCCAATGGTTTTAAGTCGTCATTTAGAATTGGCACCTGCTAGAAGGTTAGCAGGTGCCTTAAATTTTTTCTTCCTTAGTAGGAATATTCAAAGAAATGGATGGGATCTCTACCCATATTTGAAAGTTTGATTATAAAGAGAAACCATAAATTTCAGTAGCGTTTTAGATTTCCACGTTATTGGTTAGTAATTCCTCTCAATAACAAAATGCGTGATATCCCCGCGATAGATTGTTCGTGAATATTCGATAATGGACCCATCACTTAAATAGGCTAGGGTTTCAAGTAGAAAAAAAGGAATCTCATATATTGATTTTCAGTTTATCGGCTGAATCCTCATTAGCGATAATTAATTCAAGATTTTCGATTGTCTTGCTTATTTTTATGCCGAAATGGCAATCCAATTGGTTGTATCATGATTTTTCACAGCCATTTCTTTTAAAAAAAACCTCCCTAACATATAAAAAAGCTTACGATTGGAAAGGAATTATGTGTTATCTAAAAAATATTTCCTCATATTCATTTCTAGTTTGGTTCATATTACATGATGTAAGCAATTTAGACTAAAGGATGAATAAGTTGGAACATATTTTAATTCCTATATTTCGCACTTGTATTTCTTTCTTCATCTTAATGATTGTGTCGTTATGGATTGGGAAACAAGTAAACTCCCATAACAATCATTATAATTTTGCTATGGCTGTTACGATTGGTTCTTTTATTGCCAACATGGGCTTTGACACATATCTGAAATTTATCCCAATGTTGGCCGCTTTCCTTGCCCTTATTTCTATGTACTTTCTTTCTTCCATTATTGCAACAAATAGCAGACGTTTCCGATTGTGGATATCGGGAGAACCGACGGTTATTATAGAGAATGGGAAGATTTTAGACGGAAATATGAAAAAAATTAGGTATTCATTAGATGACTTAAATCAGCAGCTTCGAGAGCATGGTATTTTTGATCTAATTGAGGTGGAATATGCTTTATTAGAAGTAAGTGGAAAATTATCGGTTCTAAAAAAAACAAAATATCAAAATGTGGTCAAAAAGGATATTTATCCAACCAATTTACAATCAAAAATCCAGCTGCCAATTGAACTAATTATGGACGGAAGGGCAGTTGATAAGAATTTAAACTCGAAATATTCAAAAACATGGCTTCATCATGAATTAATGGTTAGAAATTTGCAAATGAAAGATATACAATATGCAGTTATTTCGTCATCTGGCTCATTGTTTATTGACCTGTTTGAGGATCATGTAAATTCTCCATTAGATACAGAATAGTTACTTTAGTAAAGCAGTAAAACCTTCATGATTATTAATAATTGCCCCAATATTAGGGGCAATTTTAAAAGTGGTAGGTGTATCTTTCCGTTCTTTGTTGATAAAAATAAATTCACTATAATAAAATTATGTTAACTTAATCAATTTCAATTATAAGGTAAGGAAATAAAATTTTCTGTTTTAAATTATAAAATGGTAAACTATTAAAAAAATCATTATTAAAGAGGGGCTCATAATGATAAAAGCCATTTTTTTTGATTTAGATGATACACTCCTTTGGGATCAAAAAAGCATTAAGGAAGCCTTCGCGGCAACATGTAAATTTGCAGAAGATCGGTGTGGAGTAGACCCTGTTCAACTGGAAGAAGCTGTTAAAGATGCAGCAAGAAACCTATACTCCTCCTATGAAACTTACGCCTTTACGCAAATGATTGGAATTAATCCGTTTGAAGGATTGTGGGGTAATTTCTTTGATGACCATGATGAATTTAAGAAAATGAAAGAAATCGTTCCCGTCTATCGAAAAGAAGCTTGGACAGAGGGACTAAAGATGATGGGCGTAGATGATCCAAACTTGGGCTACGAATTAGCGGAACGGTTTCCACAAGAACGAAGGAACCTGCCGTTTGTGTACGAGGAATCTTATATAACATTGGATACACTAAAAGAAAATTATCAACTTCTTCTTTTAACAAATGGATCACCAGACTTACAAAAAACGAAACTAGGCATTTCACCCGAGCTGGTCCCATATTTTGACCAAATTGTCATTTCAGGTGACTTTGGTAGCGGGAAACCGGATCCTGCGATTTTCGAACATGCATTGTCCCTCATGTCATTGAAAAAAGAGGAAGTTATTATGGTCGGAGACAATTTAATGACAGATATTCTTGGTGCTATTCGTGCTGGAATCAAATCGGTTTGGATAAACCGTAACCAGAAAGAGTGTAACGAAGTGATTCCTACATATGAAATTCAGCATTTGGAAGAGCTTTATCAAATTTTAGAGGTGTTAAAGGCAGAGGATTAAAGAAGGTTAGCTACCAATGTCGCTTTAACAAATTGCTTACAATCGTCAATATCCTCGATTGACGACTGTTTTCACATTTTTTATCCGATTTCGGTAGTCAATCTAATTAGAGAGGTGTATGCTTTGGAATTACGTCAATTAAGACTATTTATGGAAGTGGCTAAGCAAAAAAGTATTACAAAAGCAGCTGAGAATATGCATCTTTCACAGCCAGCCTTGAGTAAATCAATCATCGCGCTAGAAGAAGAGCTCGGGATGACCTTGATTATTCGTACCAATAAGACAAGTGATCTGACAGATACAGGGAAGGTTGTCCTCGAATATGCCCAGAAAATGAATGCCTTGCAAGATGAAATGAAAACCACGTTAAATGATATGACTAACCTGACAAGAGGTCAGATCAACATTGGGCTACCACCATTCATCGGTAGCTTATTTTTCCCAAGGGTAATGGCTAAATTTCATCACGCATATCCGAATATCGAATTGAATATTACAGAGTATGGCGGCGCAAGAGTGGTAAAGAGTGTCGAGGAAGGGGAATTCGAGCTAGGTGTTGCTGTGCTGCCGCTTGATGAACTGCAATTTAATATCTATCCCATCGTGGAAGAAGAGATGAAGCTGCTTGTTTATAAGAACCATCGCTTGGCTTCTCGTAATGAAGTGGAAATAGAAGATCTAACAGATGAAGAATTTATTTTTTATCATGATGAATTTGCTTTAAATCAAATGATGAGGGATCATTTCATTGCTGCTGGTTTCGAGCCGAAAATTTTATTTAAAAGCTCCCAGTGGGACTTGATGTCGGAGATGGTGGCAGCCAATCTGGGAATTACGATTCTACCCCAGTCCATTTGTAATCGTGTCTTCACCAAGGACATTAAAATTATTGATCTGAGGCCTGCCATCATGTGGCGTTTGGCAGTCCTCACTAAGAAAGACCGCTATCTTTCCATTGCTGGGAAAACCTTTATAGATTTTATTCTAAAAGAACCATTATAACTTTTAGTTATTGAAATCATTCCGAATATGTATTTTACGAATGGATAAAACAGTCGTATTATATATCATATAATTAGAAAACGAAAAGGGAGTATAAGAGCTCCTTTTTCACATTTAGGAAGGATTTTTCACAATGAAAGTTTGGGTAATTATCATACAAGTCTTATTCATCCATGTATTTCTATTTCTTGGTGCAGCAATAAAAGCAGTAATACCACTCCCAATCCCTGCCTCCATGTTCGGATTATGCCTTCTGTTTCTAGCACTCTACTTGAAAATCATCAAACTGGAGTGGGTGGAAAAAGGTGCCGTTTGGCTAATGGCGGAGCTGTTACTTTTCTTTATCCCATCGGCTGTAGGTATTATTAATTATGATGAAATCATCAGTCTCCAAGGTGCAGAAATCATTGTATTGATTGGAATCAGTACCGTTGTTGTGATGGGGATAACTGCCCTGATAGCAGAAAAAATAACTGTCAGGAAAAGGAGTGAGCAGCATTGATGATGATTTTGGTTACAGTTATCACCTATTTTATTTATCGATTTGCCAAAAAGGCATATGCAAAATGGTCGATGCCGTTTTTTCATCCTCTATTGCTTGCACCCATCCTGTTAATTGCCCTAATACTACTCGTACATGTGTCTGCAAACCAATACCTTGCGGATTCCAAATGGCTTACACATATGTTAGGACCAGCTACGGTTGCTTTTGCAGTACCCATTTACAAAAACTTACCGATTGTCAAAAAATATCTCGGTACGATTATTATCAGTATCACTTCAGGAACTCTGGTGGCCATTTTTTCAACTTTTGGCTTGTCGAAATTATTCCATTTGAAATATGATTTTATCACTTCAATCCTCCCAAGGTCGATTACGACCCCGATTGCGGTAGAGGTTTCAAAAGAAATTGGCGGCCTACCTACGTTAACGACAGTTTTCGTTATTTTAACAGGAGTGATTGGTGGTGTTGTCGGTCCAATAGTCATCAAATCACTTTCTATTCAAACGCCGATCGCCAAAGGACTCGCACTTGGTATGGGTGCACACGGTGCCGGCACCAATAAAGCATTGGAATTTGGGGAACAGGAAGCGACCTTTTCCTCTTTGGCGATGATTTTCGCTGCATGGATTACCTTACTCTGGGGAGCGCTTTTGATTCCACCCCTGATGAATATTCATCATTTTTTTTAACTACAGATGCCTGTCCTTATAAAAGAGTCGAATGGCATGGACATGCCTAGGATTTTTATCATTTCTTCTGACGCTACGAAAAACAACCCATTACAGGTCGTTACAGGAATTTTTAATTAATGAAATGGATCAAATGGCTCTGGAAATTGAGTGTTTGAACGATAAAGCATTTCCGATACAGTTACACATTTATAACCGTTCTTGGACAAAAAATCCAAAACGGTATCTAACGCAAGAACTGTTTGACAAGCCTGAGAAAATTCGCTTCCATGCCAATCGTGGAGTAGAATGATATTCCCTGGTCTAACTTCTTCTGTAATATCTCTACAAATCCGGCTGGCTGCAGGATTTTGCCAATCTTTTGGATCCTTATTCCATGACCAGAGAATAACTAGTTTGCCGTTTTTAACTGCTGTATTAATAATTAAATCATTGTATAGACCTCCTACAGGGCGGTAGAGAGTAGGTTTATATCCTATGATTGACTGTATAAGTTTATCTGTTTCCTCTAATTCAGCTGTTAAAGTTGCGGCAGTAATATTCCTATCATAAATATGATTATATGTATGATTAGCAATTTCATGTCCTTCTTTTACTTCTCTTCGTAAAATTTCAGGAAATCTTTTTACTTTATTACCTGCTACAAAAAAAGTGGCTTTTGCATTATATTTAGCCAATATATTGAGTATTTGAGGGGTGAAAACGGGGTGAGGTCCATCATCAAATGTGATGGCAACCATTTTTTCTTTTGTATTTATATCCCATATGACATGTCCTGTTTTTTCATACATGGCACGACTTTTTGTCGAAGCGGATACAGGCATTTGATTGTAACAAAAAGTGATGGATAAAAGGAGGGGAAATAATAATATTTTTTTCACGAATAATACACTCCTCCGCAATAACAAGTAAAGTTAGTTTATGTAGTAATCACTTTTTTATTAATGAAGTTCAGAAATAGTAGATAGGGGTGCTATCTTCACGAAAATAAATTTCGGCTATTTTTGGTACAGTACTATTCATGATCTGATTAAATATAAAATAGAGTGGATGAAAAGGAGCGGCTTCAATAATGACGCTCCTATTTGCTTTTGGACGGTGCTATTTTCATCCCTTTATTTGTTTTTTAACCATGTCAAAACGGAGCAAGAATACCATGAGAAAAAACAAAATAGGAACAAACTGTGGGCATTTTTACTACTAAATGGTGACCTGTACCATGCGATTAGCGTTGTTCATTTAATTAATATTCTGATATTGAGCAAATTAATTGAGGAAAAAGAAGGATAATATCGACAAAATTTGCAGTAGTTTCCTCTCTTTTTTAGTAAAAGTATAATTAAGAATTCCTATTTTTTCATTAATTAGTGGAATATAAAGCATTTCTCATCTTTCAAAAGTAGTATATGCATTTTTCCTTCGTTTTCTATTGTCGAAAAATGATCATGTTATGTTTAACAATTTGCAATATAATGAAAATTGGAAAATAAAAAGGAGGTCTATATATGACAATTAAAAAAGGTTTTTTAGCTGGTGCACTTAGCCTAACGTTATGTGCATCTACAATTTTTGCTAGTGGAGCAGGTATTGGACATGCTCAATCAGTTGAAAAGAAATACATAGTGGTTTTTAAGGATGAGGGTAAACTGCCATCAGGTTATGAGGATTTACTTAAAAAAGCTGGCGGCCAGATTCAAAATAGGCTGGAAAAACTAGGTGCTGTTGAAGTATCATCCAACAATCCAAATTTCCTAAAGGAAGTTAAAAACTCTTCGATTGTGTCAGAAGCTGGAGCAGAAAACAAAATTTATGCTGAGGCACCATCTGTGGAAGCAACGTTCTCCTATGAGGATGCCGCTTCTGTTAAGTCAGATTTATACGAACAGCATCAATGGGATATTAAACAAGTAACCAATAATGGGGAATCATGGACACTTCCCGGGGGTACAGGAAAGCCAGTATCAGGGGAAAATATTGTCGTTGCTGTTATCGATACAGGTATTGACTATACCCATCCAGATTTAAAAGCAAATTATGCATATGGGAAATCATTTGTTCCGGGCCATTCGGATCCTAAGGACGAAAATGGTCATGGCACACATGTAGCAGGTTCAATCGCGGCAAAAGGAAGAACAATGGGGGTTGGACCTGATCTAAAAGTTGCTTCCTATCGTGTGTTTGGTCCTACAGGAGATGCATCAACTGCTAATATCGCTGAAGCATTAATGACAGCTGCTGATGATAATGTCGATGTAGTGAATATGTCATTAGGAGGCTACGATTGGTACCAAGACCCGGAACTTGCGACCAAGGATGTTGTTGCAGATGTGCAAATGTTTAATCGAGCCATAAATTATGCAATCAAAAAAGGAGTTACAGTTGTTGGATCAGCTGGGAATAACGCTGTTGATATAAGCAGTCCAGGAAAACTTTCTGGTGATAATAATGGTGCGACACACAGAAGCCCGAGCAGTCAGAACTTGATTAGGGTTTCAGCAGGTGGAAAATTGAAGAATCTGGCATACTACTCAAACTATGGAGTAGGAAAAATTGATGTAATGGCTCCAGGTGGAGATTTGGGCCCTAACTATAATCCTGAAACAAAAGAGGGAAGAGATAACTCTTACCTTTGCTTGGCTACAGTACCTGGCGGGTGGGGCTATAAAGCAGGTACTTCCATGGCAGCTCCAAAAGTTGCCGCACTTGCCGGCGTCATTATTGCTCAACACGGTAAAGATAAACTTAATCCTGCCCAGGTAAAACACATCATTTTGAACTCTGCTGAAGATGTATTCAAACCAGGAAATGATGAAAAGTCTGGTAAGGGTTTAATAAATGCAGTTAGTGCATTGAAATAAAATTAATAAACAAAGCTATCGGGGTTTCCGATAGCTTTGTTTCATTTAAAAAACCGAAAAGCTTTCTATTTAAGTATTGAATATATTTGTTCAAACTACGAGTGTGTGAAACAATCTTGTGAATCTAAAAACTTCGGTAATAGCCACCTATTTAATTTTCAAATGCGTTTTCTTTTACTCAACGACTAATTCCCTGTTATCTTAATAGAAGGAATAATATTCCTGTTAAGGGGTGATTGGTTCCAGTTAAATAAGAGAATAAGGAGTGAGAGAATGATCCGCTTTGAAAAGGTAACAAAGCAATACCAAGATGGTACCACTGCAATCAAGTCCATTGATTTGGAAATTAACGAAGGGGAGTTTTTTGTTATTATTGGTCCCAGCGGCTGCGGGAAAACAACGCTGCTCAAAATGATGAACCGACTAATCGAATTATCTGACGGTACCATATTTGTCTATGGTAAAAAAATTAGTGATTACGACATCCACGAGCTCCGCTGGAACATGGGATATGTTCTCCAGCAAATTGCACTATTTCCCCATATGACGATAGAAGAAAATATTGCGATTGTCCCTGAGTTGAAAAAATGGAGCAATGAGAAGATTCGGCAGCGAACCGATAAATTGTTGGAAATGGTAGGGATGTCTCCTGAAAAATATCGAGGCCGGAAACCAAAAGAACTTTCTGGAGGCGAACAGCAGAGGGTAGGCGTGATACGGGCACTAGCCTCAGATCCAGGGATTATGTTAATGGACGAACCATTCAGTGCGCTTGACCCAATTAGCAGGGAAAAGCTACAGGATGACATCCTTGAAGTGCAGCGAAAAATTAATAAAACGATTGTTTTCGTTACTCATGATATGCAGGAAGCGATCAAGCTTGGAGATCGAATTTGTCTCATGAAGGATGGAGAAATTGTTCAAGTGGGGTCACCTAAAGAGATTGTTGAAAGTCCGGTTAATGAATTTGTTCGGGATTTTGTCGGGGCACAATCAGTTACAGTTAAGGAGAATATCCGTTTAGAACACATCATCAATCAATTTATAGCCAGCCATAGCACATCACCTTCTTCCGTAACAATTCCGGCATCGGCCACATTAAGAGAAGGGCTATTGTTGTTAACGGAGTATGAACAATTGTCCGTGGAAAAAGATGGTCAAATCATCGGTATCATAACAAGGCAAACCGCATTACAATTTATGGCGGAAGGTTTGGAGGAAAGAGGTGACGGCAATGGATAATTTTGCAGATGTTTTTAAAGAAAGGCAATCGCAATTGTGGAGCGCCTTGCTCGAGCATATTGAACTCTCCCTGATTGCCTTATTCTTTGCCATACTTATTGCTATTCCCCTCGGTATTTATTTGACAAAGAAGCAAAAGATTGCTGAAGGGATTATCGGCATTACCGCCATCCTGCAAACGATTCCGTCCTTAGCACTTTTGGGTCTTTTAATTCCTTTATTCGGCATCGGAAAAGTACCTGCCGTTATTGCCTTAGTAATTTATGCATTGCTTCCAATCCTTAGAAATACATATACCGGTATCAAAGAGGTAGATCCATCACTTATTGAAGCTGCAAGAGCGATGGGGATGAATAGAAGACAAAGATTATTAAAGGTAGAACTGCCCCTCGCCACTCCTGTTATCATGGCCGGAATACGAACGGCTATGGTTTTAATTGTCGGGACAGCTACGTTGGCGGCTCTCATTGGTGCTGGAGGATTAGGAGACATTATCCTTCTTGGGATTGACAGAAACAATTCAGCACTTATTATTCTTGGGGCTATTCCAGCAGCTGCTCTTGCCATTCTTATTGATATTTTCTTGCGACAATTTGAACGAATATCTTTCAAAAAGACCTTAATTACTTTTGTCGTAATGGGAGCTGCAGCAATCTTAATTATCGCTATTCCGTCCATTACAAACAATGAACAGAAAAAAATTGTCATTGGCGGAAAACTTGGTTCAGAGCCAGAAATATTGATCAATATGTATAAAATACTAATTGAGGAAGAGACAAACTTAAATGTTGAACTTAAGCCGGGCCTTGGAAAAACTTCGTTTGTTTTCAATGCTTTAAAGTCAGGTAGTATTGATGTGTATCCTGAATTTACCGGAACGGCCATTTCGGAATTTTTAAAAGAAACGGCTGTAAGTACGGACAGAAGGCAGGTGTATGACCAAGCACGGTCTGGTATGTTAAATAAATATGACATGGAAATGTTGGAACCAATGAGCTACAACAACACGTATGCATTGGCTGTTCCAAAGCCTTTGGCTGAAAGGGAGGCTTTAACGACGATTTCTGATTTGCAACAAATGAGCGGCAGCATAAAGGCTGGTTTTACCTTAGAGTTTGCCGATCGTGAGGATGGTTATCGCGGGATTCAAAAACTTTATGGAATCACATTT
This sequence comes from Neobacillus sp., assembly GCF_031988165.1. NCBI lineage: Bacteria > Bacillati > Bacillota > Bacilli > Caryophanales > Bacillaceae > Neobacillus > Neobacillus sp. Next base: position 45,805 of record NZ_DALZYO010000013.1, on the reverse strand, counting down.
GCTAATATCAAAACTATGGAACCTAAGCTCCGTTACAATGCGATTAAATCAGGGGATATTGACTTAGTTGATGCGTATTCAACAGATAGTGAATTAAGGCAATACAATCTGTATGTTTTAGAGGATGATAAGCATCTTTTTCCTCCCTATCAAGGTGCTCCATTATTAAGGAAGGGAACCATTCAAAAATATCCGGAAATCAAGGCCGCTTTAAATAAGCTTGCTGGAAAAATAACGGACGACCAAATGCTCGAGATGAATTATCAGGTAAATGTAAATGGTAAAAGCGCCAAAGATGTTGCCAAACAATTTTTACAAAAAGAAGGATTAATTAAATAAAAAATAGACCAATCACTGGCGCAAACAAAAAGTACCTGACACCTCCCATAAAAACGGATGGTGTTAGGCACTTTTTGTTGGTTATGACCGGTGAGCCTGATAAGACCGCTATTTCAGACGGAAATGCCGTTGTGGTCGGCCTACTGTTCCGTATTGAAGAAATTCCTCTGCAATTTCTTGTTCGATGAGGTAATCCAAATAAGCCCGAGCTGTGGAGCGGCTAACTCCCGCTAATTGTGCAATTTGTGCTGCACTGCGGAGCTGCTGATCCTGTACTAATGATTGTTTCACTCTTTCTAAGGTACGTAAGTCAAGGCCTTTGGGCATTTGTTCCTCTGCGTGAGATTTTGGTGCCCGATATTTTTTTAAACCTTCCACAAAATTTTGATCTAATTGGCTTGTAGAAAGCAAGTGGGATTTATATTGGCTATATTTTTTTAACGTCTCTTTCAATGCATCTAGTTTAAAAGGTTTAATTAAATAATCAAAAATACCTAATCTAAATGCCTCTTCAATAATATGAATCTCTGTAGCTGCTGTAATCAAAATGACATCGCAAGGAAGGTTTCTTGAGCGAATATCCCGTAAAACTTCAAGACCTGAACGATCAGGTAAATATACATCAAGCAGGAGTAAATCGGGATTGAGCTCGCTTGAAAGGGAAATGGTTTCTTCAAAATTTTTGGCAACCCCAACAAGCTTATACCCTTCCTGTCGTTCAATATATTTGCCATGAAGATTGGCGATCATGAAATCATCGTCAATGACTAAAACACGTTGCTGTATACTCCTCATCTCAAATCCTCCTTACGGGCAAAGTTACAACTATTTTCGTACCGTTACTACTACTATTACTTGTAATAAATCCATTATGATTAGAAATTAAACGAGTTATAAACGCTAATCCAAATCCTCTTCCTTTCCCTTTTGTCGTGATTCCATCTTTGAAAAGTGATTCTTTGATTGCTGGATCTATTCCAGGTCCGTTATCCTCAACATTTATTACTAGTATATTTTCTTCTTCTTTAATCAAAATGGCTACAACCGGGATCTCACGCTGGAAAACGGAAGTTTGAATAGCCTCGAAAGCGTTTTCTACAAGGTTTCCTAATGCTGTAATGACAATTTCACGAAAGGGGCAGTTCTCTGAAACCAAGGAATCGTCCTCTATAGTTAATTGAATTCCAAGCTCTTTTGCCCGATGTGCTTTTCCAACCAAGATTCCAGCAATCGCTGGGTCTCGGACTTTTGTCAAATAATACTGGATTGTATGTTGATAGTTTTCATTTTCCTGTTTAATAACCGATTCAGCCATATCATATTCAGACATCTGGATGAGCCCAGAGATTAAGTGTAATTTGTTCATGTACTCATGTCTTTGGCTCCGTAATGTATCAACGTAATTTCCAATATCATTTAAATGCTGGTCAATTTTTTCAAGTTGAAGCTTGTCCCGAAAAGTGCTGACTGCTCCGATCACTTTATCCGACATAATGACAGGTACCCAATTAGAAATCACGAGCGTATTGCCTACAATCATCGGCTGATCATTTTGGGGAATTCCTTTTTGGAGAACATCAGGCAAACTGCTCATCGGTAAAATAGTTGAGAGTTCTGTGCCAATTAGTTCAGTATCGTCCATACCTAGCATTTTTTTTGCTTCACGATTACAAGTAAGAATTTTCCCCTGACTGTTTACAGCGATGACTCCTTCACGGATGGACTCGAATATAGCAGATTGCTTTTTCGTTTCAAAGGCAATTTCATATGGTTCCAAATTAAAAATTTGTTTTTTGACATGGCCAGATAAAATATAGGCACCTGTCAAACCAAAAAGAAGTGTAATCAGCCCAACTCCGATGAATTTTACTAAAAATGGGTGTAATTGATGCCAAATATTTTTATCAAGAAAACCCACTGATACAATCCCAATTTGGTGATGATTTTGGTCAAAGATCGGTGCTTTTCCCCGTACTGAATAACCGAGCGTACCTTTGGCTTTTGTGATACTTTCCCCGCCTTTTAGGACAATGTAGTTGTCCTCGCCAACCATATATTCGCCTATTCTTGCTTGATTCGGATGGCTATAACGAAGAGTATCCATGTTTCCGACAACAATAAATTCTGCTCCAGTTTTCAATCGAATTGTCTCTACGATTGGTTGAATTACTTTAGAAGGGTTTTGTTCATCAAATGCCGTTATAATTTGCGGCAGACTGGCTACTGTTTTGGCTACTGTAAGTGCCCGCTCGCCGGTTTCTGAAAATTTATTAGAAACAAACATATAGGAAAAGGAAGAAATCACTAAGATAAGGACGAAAAGAATATTGAAAGAAACAAGCCAATTAATTTTACTTCTCAGCGTCATTTTTTTTATATGCTGCATGCTATACCCCTTGTGCAATTGTTAGAAAAAAAAGAATATACAAACAGTTTAGCAATAAATCATAAACACAAAAAGTCTTTTTCGCTGCCAATATCGCCAAAACTGTAAAAATCGTTCTTATTGAACTTTTAGCCATAATATATTCAGTTTCTGAAAATTCTTATAATATTTTCGTAAGCGCTATCAAAAAGGGGGTAAGAGGAGTAAATGATTGAATTAATAGGGGCTAACAAGGAATTTATCAAGCCTTCTGGAGAAATCCATACGGTCTTACAAAATATTAATCTAAAGGTAGTAAAAGGGGAGTTTTGTTCCATTGTTGGACCAACTGGATGCGGGAAATCAACAACATTAAATTTAATAGCAGGTTTTGAACAACCTTCAAAAGGAACGGTTCAAATTCAAGGAAAACAACTACAAGGAATCAACAAACATGCGGCATGCGTCTTCCAAACGGAGAATGCTTTTCCTTGGAAAACGGTTATTGACAATGTTTCTCTCGGTTTAAGATTAAATGGAATTAAAAAAGAAGATTCCTACAGGGAAGCAAGGAAATGGATAGAGAAGGTGGGGCTAAAAGGTTTCGAAGGCCACTATCCCCACCAGCTATCAGGAGGAATGAGGAAAAGGGTTGCCTTAGCACAATGTTTAATCACCCAACCAGAAATCCTTTTGATGGACGAGTCATTCTCTGCTCTAGATGTTCATACCAGGGCACTGATGGAAAATGAACTGCTTTCTATCTGGGAAGAAACCTCGGCATCAGTCATCTTTATCACCCACGATTTGGAAGAAGCAATTGCCCTGAGCGATCGAGTGATTGTGTTGACAGCAGGCCCGGCAGCAACGATAAAAGGGGATTATCATATTGATCTTGATAGGCCGCGAAATGTATCAGAAATTCGTTTTGACCCACAGTTTATGAAACTACATGAGCAAATTTGGAACGATTTACGAGATGAGGTGTTCATTAGCTATGCACATGCAAACAATGCTTGAAAATGAACAAGATGAAGTTTTGTTGCGTAAGAAAGAATTACAAATGAAAGCAGCAAAAATCATGATCCGTAATCTAGGATTGCAAATTGCTGTAGCAGTGATCATTTTTGGATCTTGGGAGTTTTTAGCCTCAAAACTATGGATTGATCCATTCTTTTTTTCCAGTCCTAGCGCAATTGTTAATCAGATTAAGGATTGGATTGTGGAAGGAACTAGTCAGGGTCCATTATATATTCATTTCATCGTAACCTTTGAAGAGACGATTCTTTCCTTTATTATCGGTGTTGTTTTAGGTATACTTGCCGGTTATGCATTAGGAAGCAATGACATTCTTGCTGTTATCTTTGGCCCATATATTCAAATGTTAAACGCTTTGCCAAGGGTCGTTTTAGCACCGATTTTTATCATTTGGTTTGGTTTAGGAATGCCTTCGAAAATTGCACTTGGTGTAACTCTTACGTTTTTTATTGTATTTTTTAATGCCTTTCAAGGTGTCCGCGAGGTCGATCGCAATTTGCTAAATAATGCTCGTTTACTGGGAGCGGACAAAAAGCAGTTGGCCAAACATGTTATTATTCCTTCCGCCTTGACATGGATATTATCTAGTCTCCATGCTAGTTTTGGCTTTGCTCTTGTAGGTGTTGTGGTAGGGGAATTCATTGGATCGACAAAAGGGTTAGGATTTCTCATTGCCCAAGCTCAAGGTGCCTTTAATACAACTGGAGTTTTTGCTGGAATGGTCATATTATCGATTACATCATTACTGGCTACATGGGCAGTCGGCAAATTAGAGAAACGGTTTGTTGCTTGGCGATTTGTGCGCCAATAATGGGAATTTCCTAAAGGTCGTGCTTGAAAATACTTAGTTATTTTTTTAAAGGGGGATTGTAAAATGATGATGAAAAATATTAAACTACTATGTATTTGTTTTGTTCTAATCCTTAGTCTATTTATGGCTGGGTGTAGTAATACTGATAAGCCGGCTAGTTCTAAAAATACAGATACTTCTTCAGAAAAGCTTCCAAAAGTGAAAATAATGGTGGGAGGCATGGAAAAAATCATCTACATGCCGGCGAAATTAACTGAGAATTTGGGTTATTTTAAAGAAGAAGGAATTGACGTTGAGCTATCGAGTACAGCCTCTGGAGTTAATGCGGAACAAGCATTAATCGCAGGCGAGGTTCAGGGTGTGATAGGATATTATGATCACACGATTGATATTCAAGCACAAGGAAAATATATTCAGACCGTTGTCCAATTTGGACTGGTTCCTGGTCAAAGATTAATGGTTTCGAATAAAATTAAGGATAAAATTAAGTCCTTAGCCGATCTTAAAGGGAAAAATATTGGTGTAACCGGTCTAGGTGCATCAACAAACTTTTTAGCCAGTTATTTGGTGACAAAAGGCGGGAATAGTCCGCAAGACTACGTCCCGGTTCCTGTAGGGTCGGGCAGCCCGTTGATTGCAGCGATGGAACAAGGGACGATTCAACTAGCGGTAACGTCGCAACCTACGATTGCTTTGCTAGAAGCAAAAGGTCTTGCAACTTCTTTTAAGGATATGGAAAGTCTTGATGGAACGAAGGAGACGTTGGGTGGCACGTATCCAGCTTCAAGTTTGTACATGAGCAGCGATTATGTAAAAAAGAATCCAGAGGTAGCTCAGCGGTTAGCGAACGCCTTTGTAAAAACGTTGAAATATATCAACACACACACGGAAGAAGAAATTGCCGATCAACTGCCAAAGGAATATTATGCAGGTGACAAAGATTTATACTTAAAGGCGTTAGAAGCCAGCTTGTCCATGTTTTCTCCAGATGGAAAAATGCCATCTGATGGCCCTGACAAAGTGTATGAAATATTAACTACATTTAATCCAAAGATAAAAGATGCTAACATCGACTTAAGCAAAACTTATACGAATACATTCGTTGAAAAAGTGAAATAAAGAAAGTGTCAGGTACCGTCCAAAAATCCGGATGGTGCCTGACACTTTTTTATTTCTAATGTTTCTTTTACAACAAAAAGTTGCGCGTGAGCAAAAAATATTTACAAGTACAAGAAACCATGTTAATATTCTTACATATAAATAAATAAATTAATAAATAAATTAATAAATAAATAAATAAAAGAACTTTATTACTTAAAAAGTTGTACTAAGGAAAATAAATTAACTATGCGCCAGTTTAAGGGGGGATGATTAATGAGTATTCAAGCTCAAACAAAACATGTGACGGAAGAGCAAGGGTGGTTAAAACAGAGCTCTAATGTGAGTTTAGAAGAGGTAAATAACACAGTGAGGGTTCCAACAAAAGGCGGTTTTTGGCGAAAACTTTTGGCGTTTGCCGGTCCTGGATCATTAGTGGCGGTTGGATATGTCGATCCAGGTAACTGGGCGACATCCATTGCAGGTGGTGCACGATTCGGGTACACACTGTTAATTGTCATTCTCCTTTCTAATTTAATTGCTATGCTGCTTCAAGCGTTGGCATCCAAGCTTGGTATCGTAACGGGAATGGACCTTGCACAAGCAACAAGGGATGCAACTGGAAAGAAAACAGGTTTTTTTCTCTGGATATTAACGGAACTGGCCATAATTGCAACCGATTTAGCAGAGGTTATCGGTTCAGCGATTGCGTTAAATTTATTATTCGGTATTCCTTTATTATTAGGTATTGCGATTACTACCCTGGATGTGTTGCTCCTACTTTACTTGCAAAAGAAAAGCTTCCGTATAATTGAATCTATTGTCATAGTGTTAATGGTTACTATTTTCATTGTATTTGCCTTTGAAGTAATCATATCAAAACCGGAAATTTCGGCGTTGTTTGGTGGGTTTGTTCCGAAAATGGAAATTGTCACTAATCCAAGCATGCTCTTTATCTCTCTAGGGATTTTAGGGGCAACAGTCATGCCGCATAATTTATATTTGCATTCTTCCATTGTTCAATCAAGACAATACAAAAGAACAATTGAAGGAAAAAGAGAGGCAATAAAATTTTCATTAATTGATTCTACATCTTCATTAACAGGTGCTTTCCTCATCAATTCAGCTATCTTAATTCTCGGAGCGGCAGCCTTTTATGGAACAAATTTAAATGTGTCTGAAATTGAAGCGGCCTATGCATTATTAAGTCCAACTTTAGGGGTAGGGATTGCAAGTACTCTATTTGCAGTTGCCTTACTTGCCTCGGGGCAAAATGCTACGATTACTGGAACGATAAGCGGTCAAATCGTTATGGAAGGATTCATACATTTACGAATTTCACCTTGGCTTCGCCGCTTAATTACCCGATTATTAGCAGTTATTCCTGCCTTTATTGTGACTTGGATTGGGGGATCTAGAGGAACTGGTGAACTACTGTTGTGGAGTCAGGTTGTTTTAAGCCTGGCACTCCCATTTGCAGTCATCCCTTTAGTATTATTTACAAGTGATAAAAGGAAAATGGGGGAATTTGCTAACAAATTACCAGTAAAAATATTGGCATGGATATGTACGGTTGTAATTGTTTTATTGAATATCTTTTTAATCGGTTATATTGTGGTTACTGGTCAAGATATAGGGTAAAAAAGATAAAAGATCTTCCGAATCGGAGGATCTTTTTTCGATGTAATGCCTGACACCTGATGTGGGAAAATGGTAAATTTAAATGCACATGAACTCCTGACTTTTTACTGTTTTCTGGCTACCCCTTATTTGAGGTAAGCAATCTTTCCCATTAAATAACTGATATTTTCTCATCGGAATCAAGTAAGTGTAACAGATGATGAACAGCATAGGCAAAACCATCTTCATCATTTGTCTTTGTGATAATATCAGCTTTTTGTTGAACATGGAGAGGGGCATTTCCCATCGCGACTGAAGTAGTGGCTACTTCAAATTGGGCGAGATCGTTGCCACCGTCACCAAATGCAATAATTTCATCAAAGGATAGATCCATCATCAGCTGGAAACGTAATAATGCCTTTCCTTTATGTGCTTCGCTTGAAGTAATTTCCACATTATTAGCGAAGGAAGAAGCCATTGAAATATCAAATTTACCAGCTAAGGAGGCTTTCACTTCTTCAATTTTTTCTAATTGGTCATAGTGTACTAGAGCAATTAGCTTATAGATTTTTAGATTGTCTTTTTCGAGAATTTCATCATAATTGTATTCTTGAAAAAGGACATCGAGCTCTTCTTTACTTTTATCATGTAATGGAGGCAAGGTGGAAGGATAGCCGCCATAATTTGTATATACTAAAATTCCTACACCTAATTCTTTTAGCAGTGTGAAGATTTCTTGATAGGCTGAAACGGTTAACGTTGCTTCATAGATTATTTCTCTTGATTTTGAGTATAGAACAGAACCATTGATACAAAAAATAGGAACCTCCATATTTTGTACGGCCTTTAATTTTATCACATCAGCATATGCCCGGCCTGTGTTTAAAATAAGACAATGACCTTGCTCTTGTAATTTGTTTAGGGCTTTCACATTTTCTTCGGAAATTTCATGTTGAGAGTTTAATAAGGTACCATCTAAATCGATTGAAATACATTTCATTTTTTGTCCTAATTCCTTTCATTCTTTCATATGACTACTATATCAGATTTTTTTATGGAAAGAGATTTTTAAGCATCCAACTGTGATATATTAGAAATAAGAATTGTTGCAATAGTAAATTAAATTCACGCAAAGTAGGGAGCGGCATAAATTGAACGATAATAATAGTTTAGTAGAAGCATTTAAAAAAACAAAGTATAAGGTAGCGGGCCCTGGCACGAGAGACATTCAAATCCTAAAAGAAGTTTTGAAGGATGTAGATGGACAACAGGAAAGTGATGTTTATGGTAGGGGTAAAATTATCGAAGATTTCCAAGAGAAGATGGCTAAGTATTTAGGGAAAGAAGCTGCCGTATTTTTTCCAAGCGGGACGATGGCCCAGCAAATTGCTTTACGAATTTGGTGTGATAAAAAGGGCTTAAAAAAAGTAGCGTATCATCCATTGTGTCATTTAGAAATTCATGAAGAAGATGGGTTAAAAGAATTACATCAGATCGAACCAATCTTATTGGCAGATAAAAACAGTTTAATACAACTGGAAGATGTTGTGGGGATGGAGGAGAATATTGCCTGTTTATTGCTGGAATTACCTCAACGTGAGATAGGCGGACAACTACCCGACTACAAAACACTTGAAGATATTTCAACTTATTGTCATGAAAAAGGGATTATATTACATTTAGACGGAGCGAGACTTTTTGAAATTCTCCCCTATTATGAAAAATCTGCGGCTGAAATCTGTGATTTATTTGATAGCGTGTATGTTTCCTTTTACAAAGGAATTGGTGGGATTGCAGGGGCTATTTTGGCAGGTAATCAATCCTTTACAGAGGAATCAAAGGTATGGAAAAGGCGTCATGGTGGGGATTTAATCAGCCTTTATCCATATATCCTCAGTGCTGATTATTATTTCGATCAGAGGGTGGGGAAGATGAAGAAGTATTATGAAGAAGCGAAAGAACTTGCCGGATTATTTAATCAATGTCACGGTGTTTCAACCCAGCCTTCGGAACCAGTCTCCAATATGTTTCATGTCCATTTCTCTGCACCAAAAGAGGAGATGGAAGTGATTTTATCAGAAATCTATCAGGAAACCGGCATTGGCTTAACAAGCAACATTAAGGGACTAAGTAAAACCACTTGCTATTTTGAATTAAGTATCGAGGAAATGTATGCTCAAACTCCAAAGGAAGAGGTAAAGAACGTCTTTCATCTACTTGATGAGAAAATACGGGGTATCTCAAATATATAGTAAGTGTCAGGCAACATTTGAGCTTTCGGTGGAGATTAACTTTTGTTAGGGATGGGAAGGGTTGAACCCACAAATCTATGGTAAATTCATCAAAGCAACGAGAGAGTAGGAAAAGAAAATTCCACCCTATTTTTGAAAATTGCCGAGTTTTCCAAAATACCTATTTGCATTACTAGAGATTCTCTGTTATAGTTAGTAAGAATTATTTTTGTTTGTCGGTAGGATTATGAAGTGTTAAACTTTTTGTCTGGAAGAACTAAGCAAGGATAGTAACACAATGTGTGCAAAGCACACGAGGAGGAAACAACAATGGAACAAGGTAAAGTAAAATGGTTTAATGCAGAAAAAGGATTCGGATTCATCGAACGCGAAGCAGGAGACGATGTATTCGTACACTTCTCAGCTATCCAAAGCGAAGGTTTCAAATCTCTAGACGAAGGTCAAGCAGTTACTTTTGAAGTAGAACAAGGCCAACGCGGACCTCAAGCTACTAACGTTCGTAAAGCATAATAAAAACCAAAATAGATAAAAAGACTCTCTTGCAGAGTCTTTTTTTTTGTCAAAATTAATATAAAAGAGCCCCACTCAGCAAACGAGTAGGGCGAGCTAATAAAAACGTAAAGTAAATGGTAGACAAAGTATAGCACATATTCATAGGAATCACTAATCCTTTTATTAGGAGATTATTGTCCATTCTTATGAAAGAAAAAAATGTAATTATTGATTAAAGCTATTTTGAAGGAAACCGATATATATTAAGAGGAAACAGACCTTGCATCTGCGGTTTGGGACAAAACAACATTTTGAGGAAATCACCTTGCTAGGCATATTTCTCTACCATAGATCCTCAATATCATTCATAAAAAAATGTGGCAGTTAGTTTAAGGAGCTAGAAAAATGAATCCAGTACATATGATACAATCCTTGCTTAATGTTGAAAATCTTCCAAAAGATTCTTTGTTTTCTTTAAGACAAGGCCAATTGATTTATGGTAAAGTGCAGAAATTCTTTCAAAATAATACGGCATTAATCCAGTTAGGAAATGTAAAATTATATGCACAATTAAAGGCAGCACTTTCGGCTGGAAATAGTTATTGGTTTGAAGTCCAGTCTAATGACGGTGCTGAAATTCACTTAAAAGTAGTAGAAGGAATTGGACAAAATACAAGCCAGCAATCCATACATTCATTATTAAAACACTTTCAACTTCCTGAAACGAAAATCAATCTACAATTCGTACAGTTTTTACTATCAAAAGATCTTCCCATTACGAAAGAACATCTCGTTGAAACCCAAAACTGGATAAATAAGAAAACGGATTTCCCCAAAGCCACAACGGCTATTGAATATATGATAAAAAAGGATTTACCGTTTACAAAGCAAATCTTTCAATCTCTAGTAGCTGTTCAGGAATCCAAATCCTTTACTAGTCAATTAGAACAATTAGGTAAGTTTTTAGAAGACCCGAAATTTCAATCATTAAAGTCGGCACAACCATTAAAACAAATGATTGCTAATATATTGGAGAATAGTTCAATAAATCAAATTTTCTCATCAATTGACGAACAGCTACCCTCTGGTACAGAAGTGAAAAAAATGCTAGAATCCATGATTCACTCTTTAGGTCTTGAATATGATAAAGAAGTGGAGGTATGGTCAAAAGTTAAACAGGAATCATTTGAGTCACTAGATTCCCTAAAGCCTCTGTTATTAAAGGCGATGAGCGAGCTAGGAAACAGTGGAAGGGAGCTAGAGCCAATTTTAAATAGATTAACAGGAATGCAATTAATCTCTCAAGAGACAAATGGTCCCATGCTACAAATATTGATGCAGTTACCAATCCTATTGGGGGAAAAAAAATCTGATGTTACCCTTCAATGGAGCGGTCGTAAAACTAGTAACGGACAAATTGATCCAAATTATTGCCGAATTTTATTTTATTTAGAGCTACAGAGCATTCAACACACTGTGATTGATATGCAAATTCAAAATAAACTGATTCATATTACAGTCATCAACGATACCAAGGAAATTGAAACCATTATTGCTACTCTAAAACCTTCATTAAAAGAAAAACTAGATGAACTTGGTTACAATCTGTCCTTTATAAAAGTTATTCCCCCTTATGAAAAAGACAAGTTAGACGAAGATCAAATGAATTCCTCTATTTTGTTAAAGGATGGTTACCGGGAGGTAGATATAAAAATATGAGTAAAAAAAATAGGACTAAACAAATACAAGCTGTTGCACTTTCTTATGAAACAAGTAAGCAGATGGCACCCAAAGTAGTGGCTAAAGGAAAAGGCAATGTAGCCAATAATATTATCGAAAAAGCAAAAAAACATCAAGTTCCCATTCAAGAAGATCCTTCTTTGGTTGAGTTACTAAGTCAACTTCAAATAAATGAGGCAATCCCCGAACAGCTGTACGATGCAGTAGCGGAGGTATTTGCCTTTATTTACAGTGTTGATCACCAACATTCAAAGAGTTAATGGATGAAAATAAAAATCAGGTAGAGAAAAGATTTCTTCTACCTAATTGAAAGGTAAGTGATCGACAATGAAAACGCTACTTACCACTCGCTACAAGACGATAACTCTTAAATTCTAGTTTCTTTGTTGTTTCAAGTTGAATTAATTCTCCCTGATCCAATTGAATCCTTTTTGAAAATAGCGGCCCATCATATACAAAGGTATGATACTCACCTGATTCTCCCATTGGACAAATAGCAGTCTTTTTTGCATCATGTAAAAATGATTCATCTATGATTCTACCGAGCCAAGATTCATCTAATACATCTTCTCGTACACGAACAACGACTGCTTCATAACCAGAGTCGACGAAATTTTCCAATAATTGTAAGGAAGCCTCCTTTTTCGTCCAAAGGGGATAGATTGCCTCAACCTCTGCACTGATAGCAACTTTTTCACCCCATTCCCGGTGTTCATCTAAATATAGGTCTCCAAAGGCGATTCCTGTAATCATATCTTGATTTTTCAAGGTTTGTACTGCTTTGACAAATTGATCTGTATAGTTTTCATAGGAGCATTCAATAAAATAAACGGGTATGGAGAGTGCTTCTCCCTGTAATTTAATCATTTCTGTTCGTTCTCCATGACCAAATGTCCGACCAAGTTCTTTGGGTACAGTCGTAATTAAGGAAACAATCTCATACCCTTTTTGAATTAAAGTATCCAATGCTATACAACAATCTTTTCCACCGCTCCAAGATAAAGCAATTCGTTTTTTCAAGATTAATCATCCTTTTTAAACATATTATTATTAAAAGTAATAGTTTAATTTTACCACAAAAGGTGATAAATCCTGAACTTGGTACCTCATATATAAGATAAACAAGAATTTTGTGCGATTTAGTAAGGAAAAAAGCTTGAAAAGTAAACTTATTAGAGTGCCAGAGAGCGTCCAATTGGTAATTCATAATAAAAATAAAGAAAACCGGAGCAAAACTCTGGTTTTCTTTATCTGGGAATGAAAGGAAATGATTCTGTGATTTTTGTAATGATATTGCATGTTTTTCCCTGAAATGACAAGCTTTTTAGCTACTTTTGAAAATTAATGATTTTCTTTCACAAATTCTTTTGTACTTCTAACTGTATCAATAGGGCGAACAAATTTTTCGATTTGACTACGTTTTGCTTCTAAAAATGGAGGTAAAGATAATTTTTCGCCAAGTGTTTCATACGGTTCATCTCCCATAAAACCGGGGCCATCTGTGGCAAATTCAAATAAGATTTGTGGAGCAACTCTAACGTATAAGGACCCAAAAAAGAAGCGGTCTACAAAACCAGAGGTTCCAAATCCGAAGCCTTCTATTCGGTTCATCCATTCTTCCAAAACAGTGCGGTCTTCTACACGGAAGGCAGCATGGTGTACGGTACCAAAACCTTGTTGGGATGGTGGCAGAATCGCATTGTATTCGACAACCACTTGGGCTCCATTTCCGCCTTCACCTACTTCAAATAAATGAAAAGATCCTTCTTGAGCGATTTCATTAAATAGTAGAACTTTTTCCATCATTTCTTTAAAATAATCAAAGTTCGCCACTCGAACAAAGAGTGGGCCTAATCCAGAAATTGCATATTCTAATGGGATCGGACCCTTTTGCCATGGTGTACCGCTAGCAACACCTTCATTGTTTTCATCTGATATCAATTGATATTGATGGTCATCGAAATCCACAAAAGATAGCGTCTTTTTGCCAAAATGTTCTTTGATTCCCGTATGCCTAACTTCTAAACGATTAAATCGTTTTACCCAATACTCAATAGCGGCATCACTTGGTACGCGAAAAGAAGTTTTTGAAATCTCATTTGTCCCATGTACTCCTTTAGAAATGCCAGGGAAATCAAAGAACGTCATATCTGTACCAGGGCCGCCTGTATCATCAGCAAAAAATAAATGATAAGTTTGGATGTCATCTTGATTAACCGTTTTCTTTACTAAGCGCATCCCTAACACATAAGTGAAAAATTCATAATTCTTTTCTGCACTACTCGTAATAGCTGTGACATGGTGAATACCTTTTAATCCGTTCATTTTATACCCTCCAATATTCTCAATATGTGCGTCTATATGATTCCATTTAAACAGTTTCGCTACTCAAGAGAGAGGATCATTCGTAAACTTTTATTAGAAGACGCAAACTAGTTCATTAATTATAGAATTTTACTAGAAACTTTATCTTGAATTAAAACATCTCTATTTCGAGATAAATATAACATGTTTATTTTTTTCTGTCAATTGTATGTGGGGGAAAAACTTCTTTAATGAAATATACTAGCAGACTCCCTTCCTAGCGGTTGATGTTGATTCCAGTGGAATTTGGCTGAGGTTCGCTTTTCTTTAGAGACCAGCCAGGAATTGTATCAGCTATCTCTCAATCTTTATTTTCGCATAATGCCAATAACATTGAGTCTAATCAGTATTCAACCAACCCCGAGGGAGTGGATTTTTACTCCAGTTTATAAAGTGAAAAAAACGGAAATTTTTGTATCAAAAGAATTGCACTGTCTGCAGGAGCTTTTATGGGAGTGGCAAATGTGGCTTTGAAATAAAGTTTGATAATTTATAACAAAGTACAATAATTTTAAAAAAAGATTGATCATTTATAATAAAGTTTGATAAAAACCCTGTATGAATAGGGTTTTTCTTTTGATACTAAAACTCCAGGTGTATTGTTCAATTAAAGGGCCAGATTGTTGAATAACAAGTGTAAAGAAAATTGTTAATTGTGAAAACTTTCACTCAAACTAACCAGTGGCGAACTAATAAGGTATAAATACTTAAAAACATATCCTTGAACTTCAATTAACTGGTGCTTACCTTAAAATAGGCTGCCAAAAAAAACGGCAGTCTTTTTCTTATTGAACTAAAGGGCAGTTATTTCAAGAAAAAAATAAAATAGACAGCATATTGACTAAAATGAAAAATATGATACTCTTATTTTAGACAGTATAATGTCTAAACTGGAGGTTGGATATGGATATTTACAGAGAACTTTTTTTAATGCAGCAAACCTACGCTACCTTATTTTCTCTTGCAAATAAAATTCAGGTAAAAGGTGACAAGTTCCTTGAACTTTTAACATCAAGACAGTATATGGCAATGGTGGCAATTGCGCATTTACCTGAAGATGAAACGACTTTGAATAATATTGCTAGAAAATTAGGTACCACAAAACAGAGTGTAAAACAGTTAATTACAATTATAGAAAATAAGGGTTATGTTAACATAGTTCCTAGTAGGAAAGATAAACGTGCGATTAACGTAAAAATTACTAAAACCGGAAAACAGGTATTGCTTGTTGTTGCAGAAAAAGGAATCTTCCTTTTGGAAGAACTTTTTAAAAAGTTATCAGCTGTTGAATTGGAAACAATGTGGGACCTTTTAAAGAAACTTTATAGTTTTGACGGTGAAGAACACGACGGATTTGAAGAAGAGGGTACCTTAAAAATGGATGAAGATAACAATGAATTACAATTGAGAGTGATGAAGGAGTTTGAGAGACGAAGAATTCAAGCAATTAATGGAGGAAATAAAATATGAAAAATAAATCGGATAGGCTAATTTATCTTGAAGAATATATATCAATCCTTTGAAATATTTTTAAAATGAAGGATAAGGGAGAGCAATCATTATGTTTGAAATCAGTGATGAAACATTACGATTAATTAAAAGGGCCTGTAGAGGAAAAAAACATTTAAAATTAACTGTTGGCTATTTAACAGACAATAATTCTGTAATAAAAATTTATAATGAAAACGGTGAACTTGATTCATCAAAAAAATATCATTATGAAATTGGGTCTATTACAAAGACTTTTACAGTATCTTTGCTATCAAAATATGTATTTGAAAACAAGTTGTCAATAAACGATTCAATACAAAAATATATAGAAGAACTTAAGGAAGACGAGTATTATCCTACATTGCTTCGTCTTGCTACTCACTCTTCTGGATATTCAGCAAGACTGCCATTAAATAAACGGGAATATTTTAACCTAATTTTAGGTTTGATTATTGGCGGTGGTGATTTGAATAAGAATAATCCGTTAAATATGGATTTTAACAAAATGAAAATGCTAATTGAAAAAAATAAATTGAAAGAAGTGGATTATTCATGGAAATATTCAAATTTCGGTATATCACTTATTGGGTATGGGTTGGGGATTGTATCAGGCAGGGGATATTGGGACACAATGAATGACTTTCTTCATAATGAGCTTGGACTAAGCGGTACATATTTAGGAACATCAAATAATAATTTACATGGTTATGACAGAAAAAATAATGATTGCGGCAACTGGAAATGGAACAAAGAAAATCTTATATCACCTGCGGGTGCAATAAGTTCAACTGCTGGTGATTTACTTAAATATGCAAAAATAAATATTTACGAAGATAAACCATATTTGTCTCTTTGTCATAAAAAACATGGAAATGGAAAAAAGATGTATGATATGGGTCTTGGATGGTTGGTTTTAAAGAAAAACAATAATGTTATTTTGCATGGCGGTGGAACAGGATGCTTTAGTTCATTTTTAGGGATTGATAAAGAAAAGAAAGTTGCCTCCGTAGTTTTGGCCAATTATAGATTAGGTAGAAATGATGATGAAAATATAGGAATTTCCTTATTAGAAAGTCTACAGAAATCAAAAGATATATAAGAATTGCCAACAAAAAAATGGTGAGATTTAATCTATCATGGTTCACCTTATTCCTTTAATTTGAAATAAAGAAACTAATATGTTCTTAATAACTCAAACTTCGCAGAGTGAAATCGACAAATTATTTTCACAAAGCACCCAAGTTAGATTGAAAATAGACACCTTCTAAATTTTGGCTGGTGTCTATTTTTAATAAATGTATTTCACAAAAAGTACGATTGTCGCTTTCACAGCCTAAGAGCTTAATCTTTCACCTCATCAAGAATGGTCTTTATATAATAGGAAGGCACAGCAGCACCAACAATTTCTTTTGATTCCATTGCAGGATTTTGCAAAGTTGCGAAGATAATCCCTATTACTTCTCCATTTTGATTAATAACTGGACTTCCACTATTACCTTTATAGATTGGGGCTTCAATCATCATAACGGGAACATCCCAATCTTTTAGCAAGACTTTACCTACAATTTTTCCTTCGTTTGCTATTTGGGTAAAGGCTAACGGGTTCCCGATGAATAGAATTTTCTCGTCTTCCCATTTTTCCCACTCCTTTTCAATAGCGAGCGGTAAAACAGGTAGCTCTTTTGCTTTTATATCAACAATTGCAAGGTCAAGTTTCGGATTTTTTGCGATTACCCTCCCTACAAAAGAATCTCCTGAACTAAAATGCACATTCACTCTGTTTGTATTTTCAACAACATGTTCATTTGTCACTATTAATCCGTCTGGTGCGACATTAAAGCCTGTTCCTTTAACACCATCCCATTCAAGGATCACAACAGATTTCTTGTATTGACTTACTTCTGACTGCTTTGAAAGTCTATTTGACACTTCAACAAATTGGATGGCGGGGATATTAAATACATCAAACCACATCCCTAATCCGCTTATTAATAAGGCAAACACTATCAGAGAACCTACGATTTTACCGATAAATTTTTTTCGCGTTCTTCTTTTCGCTTTTTCTTTTTCCCATTCTTGAGCATCTTCTCCTTTGAAAAAAGCTTCCCAATCCATTTCTTCATCCGGATGTTCATGGTTAAAATCTTTATATTCTTTCTCCACTTTGTCCCCCTCAAAGATTGACTGTATATTCTTATTATATCGATTCTTATAGGTAAAACATAAAAATAAAAAAATGAACAATACTAAATGGGGATAACAACCAAACAAGGAGTAAACAACAATGAAAAAAAGGTGCTAATCATCCTAATAATCAGAGGTGAAAACTATGCCAGAGAAAAATCCTATTGAGTTTACAGGGAAGGTTCTAGATCAAAGAAATACCCTTACTGGTCCTGATGATTCTGAAAAAGGATCATATCCAGAACGCCCAAAACATGTCGCAATTCAACAGCCAACTAGTAATAAAAGAAAATAGCCTTTTGGTAGGAATTAGGAAAACCGATTTTTATTCTTAAAAAATAAATCAATTATGTAAGAGGGGGAATTGGCCTCCTCTTTTTCATTGAATATAAGGAAGAATGGATGATTGATTATGTTTCACCACAGGCATTATTATTTAATTCCTGCATGCCTATTGTTACTATAGGAGTATATTTCATTATGAAAGGACAAATTTATAATGGCAACTACTACTATACCTATCTCTGTCTTAAATCTAGCACCTATCCGTCAGGGACAGGGTCCGAAACAAGCGATAGACGCCATGGTTGATCTTGCGCAAGCGGTCGAAAAAATGGGCTATCAACGATATTGGATTGCGGAACATCATAATACTCCAACACTGGTCAGCTCAGCGACGTCTATTTTAATTCAACATACATTAGAACATACCAATACCATTCGCGTGGGGTCAGGTGGGATTATGCTTCCTAACCATTCCCCTTTAGTAGTGGCAGAACAATTCGGAACTATGGCCACGATGTATCCAAATCGTGTGGAACTGGGGCTTGGTCGTGCTCCCGGTACAGATATGATGACAGCAAATGCTTTAAGACGCTCGAAAAGTGATTCTGTTTTTACATTTCCTGATGATGTTAAGGCCTTGCTTAGATATTTTGGCCCAGAAGATCAGCAAAGTTATGTAAAAGCCTATCCTGGTGTTGGCACGAATATTCCGATTTATATCCTCGGTTCTTCCACAGATTCAGCTTATTTAGCGGCAAGTTTAGGTCTTCCATATGTATTTGCTTCCCATTTTGCTCCAAGATACATGGAAGAAGCGATTTCGATTTATCGTGACAACTTCAAGCAAACTGAATACTTGGACAAACCGTATATGATGGTATGTTTAAATGTGATTGCAGCGGAAACCGATGAAGAGGCTAAATGGTTATCGACCACAATGCAGCAATTTTTCTTGAATGTGGTACGTGGTTCGAAAAATCCGTTACTTCCACCTGTTGAGAACATGGATGAGATTTGGAATCCAATGGAAGAAGAAATGGCAACAACGATGTCAAGTGTGACGTTGTTGGGGAGCAAAGAAACAGTCAGACAACAGTTGATTAGTTTTCAAGAAAAATATCATGTAGATGAACTCATGGCTGTGTCCTATATCTATGATTCAGAAAAACAAAAACGTTCATATGAAATATTGAAGGAAGTAGTGGATGGAAAATAGGAGAAAAGTAAGAATGACTAACAAGCCTCAAGTAAATAATGTAAACAAATGACTCCGGTTTATGTCGGAGTCATTTTTAATATCTGGGCATAGATTTCAGAATCTGGGGCATCTCAATATCAAACTTAAATTCGGAAGATTTAAGGAAGAATTGATTTATAAGAATTAGCTGGGAAAAACCTAAAAACCTGAGAAGAAATACTTCTTTACATCCAAGAAAGGTCTGAAAAAGGAATATTCACAAAGGAAGATTTACCTAAATTGGAGAAAGTCTTTCTGATGTTGTGAACATCAACTTAAATAACGAGATTCAAGAAGAAAAAATGAAAATGATAATATATAAAATAAGATTTAGGAAAGGGGGTCTGCACTCTCTAAGCAGAAAGAGGGTGATGTTTAATGACAGTGAATTGCCCCATTTTTCATCCAAACATGGTAAAATCAAAGATAAGTGTTTTACAGTAAAGCTTGTGGAGGACATATGACGAAGCATAAAATATTGACTATTTTAGAAAGAGAATTAGTTGTTGCACTTGGCTGTACGGAACCAGTAGCGATTGTGCTCGCGGCAGCTACTGCAAAAAGCTATGCACTAGGGAGAATAAAAGCAATTAGTGTAATGGTGAGCGGAAATATTATTAAAAATGCTAAATCAGTCGGGATTCCGGGGATGTCAGCAAAAGGTCTTGAGTTCGCGGCAGCACTTGGGGCGACAGCAGGAGACCCTAATAAACAGCTAGAGGTATTAAATGGGCTCACCATGCAAGATGAGCGAAGGGCGTTAAAACTGATTGAGGAGGGGAAAGTAACTGCTAGTCAAGCAGACACTCCAAAACGACTTTATATTGAAGTTATTGTACAAACAGAAAAACATACTTCACGAGTGGTTATATTTGATAATCATAGTAATATCACTCTCATTGAAGTAGATGGCAAAGAGGTCTATCTTGGCGGGTGTGAGAACATCGGCATCCAAACCGATGAAGAGCAATTAGAAGCACTCACGGTTGATGAAATATATGAATGGGTTTTGCAGGCGGATCTTAATGATTTATCGCTTATTAAAAAGAGCATTGAGTTAAATCAAGTCATTGGGTTGGAAGGACTATCCGGGGATTACGGGCTAAATGTTGGCAAAACGCTTAAAGACAATATTAAAAAAGGGTTTCTATCTGATGATTTGGCCACTGCAGCCATGTCTTTGGCTGCTGCCGGTTCAGATGCGAGAATGGCCGGTTCTACACTTCCAGTGATGGCGAATACCGGGAGTGGCAACCAGGGGATTGCCGTCACACTTCCTGTTGTTGCAGTTGCGGAGAAATTGCAAGTTTCAGAGGAAAAAATGATTCGCGCAGTTGCACTCAGCCATCTGATTACGATTCATATTAAATCTAAATTTGGCCGCTTATCTGCATTATGCGGTGTAACTGCTGCAGGAATGGGGGCGAGTGGAGCCATAGTTTATTTACTAGAGGGTGGTCTACAGCAAATTAAAGCAGCGATTCAAAACACAATCGGCAATGTATCCGGAATGATTTGCGACGGGGCCAAGGCAGGCTGTGCCATGAAAGTTTCAACCTGTTCAAATGTTGCTGTTCAATCGGCTTTGCTAGCGCTGAACCATCAAGAAATTCAATCAACTGATGGCTTTATTCATGATGATGTTGAAAAAAGTATTGAAAGCTTCTGTAAGCTTGGAAATGAAGGAACGCGGCAAACAGATGAACTTATTTTAAAATTAATGCTTGAAAAATAATAGGTTTTCCCTTCCGGAGTATAGCTTGATTGTTAAAATCAGCGATGTGCTATCTTAATAATGAGAGGGCTGTCAATGAGGCAGTCTTTTTGTATTTCTCCTTTTTATTGATCCTTTTAAATGTAGCTGCCAAATTTTTAATTTTTAGATTGTTGGTTAAGTCTTGATACCTCTTGTAAACTAGAATTGGTTTCCTTTGAAACTTTTGTCAGGATTCCTCTACTTTTTAAAGGTAAAGGCAAAAGTTGGAGGAGCAAAAAAGAGTGATGCTCCTGTTAGTTACGTAATTTGTTTTTCATCGTTCTGTTCCTCTTAGTTGATCTCTCATGATTTCTCTTATTAGATTCTATTTCTATGTAGACGAAAAATAGAATAGTATTAGTGGTTCATAACATAGAAATAGAGAGCCATCGGCTCTCATCTTCTGTTTCCTAGATAGTGATTCTCCTCAAAAGGTTTATCACCTGCATGAAAAAACCTGCTAGGCACCATTCTCAAATTGAATGGTCCCTTTATTAATTCAAAATCGAAATGGTAAATTTGTTTTTTTGAGTCGACAATTGATATGTTACGATGAAATTGATGATACAATGTTAAAAAATAATATGGGGGCAAACAAATGTACAGTTTTAAGAACGATTACAGTGAAGGTGCACATCCTAGGATATTGAATGCTTTAATAGAATCCAACTTCGAGCAGGAAGAGGGGTATGGGGAAGATCGATATACCAGAAAAGCGGTAGAACTGTTAAAGGAAAGAATAGAGCAGAATGACATTGATATTCACTTGTTATCAGGCGGAACACAAACGAATCTTACCGCTCTTGCCGCTTTCTTAAGACCACATGAGGCCGCCATGGCTGCTAGTACAGGCCATATTCTTGGGCATGAAACGGGTGCAATCGAAGCCACAGGACATAAAATCATCTCTATTGAAGCAGAAGATGGGAAACTTACCCCTTCACTCTTAATTCCAGTACTCGACGCTCATACGGATGAGCACATGGTAAAGCCTAAGCTAGTTTACATTTCAAATTCAACAGAAATAGGATCCATTTATAAGAAGAACGAACTGGAACAATTAAGAGATTTCTGCCACGAGAACAATCTTATTTTGTTCATGGATGGTGCAAGACTAGGCTCAGCTCTTTGTTCGGGAGAAAATAACCTTAAGTTGAGCGATCTCCCAGAACTGGTCGATGCTTTTTATATTGGGGGAACTAAGAATGGAGCACTAATAGGTGAGGCTTTAGTTATTTGCCATGATTCGCTTAAGGAGGATTTTCGATACCATTTGAAGCAAAGAGGTGCTCTTCTTGCAAAAGGGAGAATTTTGGGCATCCAGTTTCTTGAACTTTTCCGGGACAATCTGTTCTTCGATTTGGCCATGCATGCCAATAAGATGGCAGAAATGCTTAGAGTAGAATTAAGCAAACTAAATATTAAGTTTCTGACCAAGTCGCCATCAAACCAAATCTTTCCGATTGTATCGAATGTGGTCATTACCGAACTCCAAAGGAAGTATTCTTTTCATATTTGGGAAAAGGTCGATGCCGATCACTCTGCTATTCGCCTAGTCACTTCATGGGCAACAAAAGAAGACGCGGTAAACGCATTAATTGCTGATTTGAAAAAGGGAATTATATATTAGAGCCATTCTTATATATGTCTAAAAATGAAAAAAATGGTAAAAAGAGGACTATTATTAGGAGAATAGTAGATAATTCGAATGATTAATAATCGGATAATGCCTTCTGGTTAATATGTGGAAAGGAATGAATGGGTGATGGAAAAAATTTATCTTGATTACAATGCTAGCACACCTTTGGCTCCTGAAGTAGTAGATGTCATGAAACCTCTATTAAATGACTATTATGGAAATCCCTCAGCCCTACATTGGTCAGGGAAACCGGTTAAAGGATTATTACATAAAGCTAGAGAACAAGTTGCCGAGTTAATTGGGTGTTCCCCTAGAGAAATCATTTTTACTAGTGGTGGAAGTGAGGCAAATAACCTCGGATTAAAAGGGTTCTATTTTAAATATCGAAATAAAGGAAAACATATCATTACTTCAAAAATTGAACATCCAGCTATAATAAATCCTTGTAAATTCCTTGAACAAGTCGGGGCAAGGGTAACCTATGTCGGCGTTGATCGGTATGGGAGAGTTTCACCTGAAGAAATAGAAAAGGCAATCACAAGGGAAACGATTCTGATTTCGATTATGCACTCCAATAATGAAGTAGGTACGTTACAACCGATCAATGAGATTGGTGAAATAGCTGATAGATATGGGATTGCCTTTCATACAGATGCATCTCAATCCCTTGGAAAAGTCCCTGTCAATGTGAATGATCTAAAGGTAGATATGCTTACGATCGCGGGGCACAAACTCTATGCTCCAAAAGGAATTGGTGCATTGTATATTAGAGATGGAATCCAACTGGAACCACTCATTCATGGAGCTGGGCATGAGTTTGGGCTTCGTGCAGGGACAGAAAATACATTATTGGCTGTAGGATTAGGAGAAGCATGTGAAATCGCTCATAAACAGGTAGGAAATCAAAAAATAAAGAATTTGACCGACTATTTTTGGAGGCAATTAAAGGATGAGCTCGGAGAACAGGTTATATTGAATGGACATCCTGTGGAACGGTTGCCTAATACATTGAATGTAAGTTTTGTTAGAAAAATAGGCCAAGAATTGTTAGTTGCAATCCCTGATTTAGCTGCCTCAACTGGATCTGCCTGTCATGCTGGAAGTATTGAATTATCTCCCGTTCTAAAAGAGATGGATGTTCCTGAAGAAGTTGGGATGGGGGCCATTCGATTTAGTTTAGGCAGAAACACCACGAAGGAAGAAATTGATCATGTTGTTAAATGGTTAATTGAAATAATGTAGAAAATATATAGAACATCTTTTCAGTTTTAATTCTAACGGACTGGTTGAAAAAGTAGTAGCCCTAAAAACACTCCTAGGGAAATTCAAAAAAATCGTCAAGATATAAGCCTTTTTTATGCTATTGAGCACAAAAAAGGCTCCTTTTTACTTTTTTATTGGTGGATTGTTGATGTCTACATGAAAAGGTAGAGAATTGACTGTTTTGTTATTTCCATAAAACTGCTCCTGGATTTTGTGATTGGCAGTTTCATTCTCGGAATCCCCAATCATGTTCCTGGACCCAGAGTCATTAAATAAATCATCCATTTTTTGATTTGCCTCTACTGTTTCATTTTCTTCTTTTTTCACCTTCATACACCTCCTTATCCAATACGCTTGTATTTTCTCCATTCTACTGTATATGAACCATTTTATTAATTTCTCCTTAATAATTAGAAAAAAACACCGGACCAGTCACCGGTGTTCATTCATAGTAACCCTAGAAAAAGGTTCTATCTCCATAGGTATGAAAGCTATTATTCAATTTGTATGTTTATCTGTGAAATCTTATTATAGCCGTAACCATTCCTATTCCAAAAAGCTTCATCAGGTTGTGATTGGCTAATTGAATCGAAGGCACGAACCGTGATGTTGTAGTCTTGATTTTTTTCGAAAACATGGGAATAAGACCACTTCACCCATCGGTATTTTTGAGGAGTGTCTTGAAGGATAGCAGTTTTCCAAGTTGCTCCGTTATCTAAACTAATTTCCACAGAAGTAATAACACCTTCGCCAGTCCAAGCTAGACCCGTTATTTCATGCTGTCCAGGTGTAAGTTTTTGCCGATCAAGCGGTTGTTGAATGACGGAATTTATATGGTTAGTGGTCACAGGAAATGAACCTTCATTCTGCTCTTTATGAGGATAATAAACATAATCATCTGTCTGGAAAGGACCGGAAAAAGGATGATTAATTACATGTATGGTTTTTAGCCATTTTACTGAGGCCATACCATACCAGCCTGGAACGATTAATCGAAACGGAAAACCGTGTTTTGGACTAATCGGTTTCTGATTATGCTCCCAGGCGACAATTACATTCGGATCTAAGGCTTTTTCGATCGGAAGGCCTCTCTCAAACTGAACATGCTTTCCATTCTTAACACCTGAATCTTCCCCTTGAAAAACAATTTCACGTGCTCCGTTGTTGACTCCTGTGATGGTTAGGAGAGTGGAGAGTGATACCCCTTTCCAATTTCCTTGACTTATGGCCCCCTCAGTCCATTGTTCACCAAATACTTTTGGATCGAAATAGGCTCGCTTGTTTCCTGAACATTCCATTAAGGTGGTCACGGATCGAGAGGGCATAGAAGTAATTTGATTGTAATGCAAGGTAACAGGGTTTTTTACAGAGCCTTTGATGGTGAGAAAGTACGACTGAATTGAAAGTAGGGGATATGGAAAATGATTTCTTCGATAAGTCAGTGAAATTGGGGTTTCATTAGCTTCCAGAAAATGAATAGGTGTTTCCTGATTTTCTGGCCTTAACCCTCGGGTAATCAGGTGCGGTTTTACTAAAAAATCGTGTTTACTTGGATTCAAAAAATATCCTCCTCTCTATTCTAATATGTATTAGCCAAATAAGAATTTTATCCATAAATCCAATTCGTGCCAGGCACCTCCTTTTTCTCTGCTTTTTTAGTTAGTTAAAATGACAAAAAAACACTCTTGCTTTGATAGTCCGACAACCTCTACGTCTTAGGTCCGATAGAAAAATCAAGCTCAAGCGCAATTATGAAACAATTAGAAAAAAGGTAAGATGATATCAAGATAAAGAAATATTAATGATTAGCGAAATAAGGGAGGAAATAAAATGAAAAAATTTGCGTTGCTTTTAGCAGGAGGCCTTGCAGCCATCATCTTACTCAAAACGATTGGGCCAATGGTAGGGTTACTGATTAGTCTAGTAATTCTATACTTCATCTTTAAACAGTTTTTAAAGACCGACTCAACAGGATGGAAGATCGGGTTAATCATCATCGGCTTAATGGTACTTTCAGCATCCATTCACCATTTACCAGCTCTTATTGGAGTAGGTGCCGCTTATGTACTCTACCTTGTATATAAAAATTGGAACATTAACAAACGGGCGGCAGTAAAAAATGAATCGGATCCATTCGTTAGTTTTGAAAAACAATGGAATGATTTAAAAAAATACTAGTATAAAAGGAGAAAATAAACATGACAAACATTTTTACCAGAATAAAAGAGGTCATTATTGCTGATTTAAATGAAACACTTCATCAAAAGGAAAAACAAAATCCGATTGGTTTACTTAATCAATATCTCCGCCAATGTGAGCAGGAAACGGAGAAGGTTGGCAAGCTTTTGGAACGTCAATCCCACTTGAAGGATGAATTCACGAGAGAGTATAGTCAAGCAAAAGAGGTAGCTGAAAAAAGAAAGTACCAGGCGGAAATCGCCTCCAAAGCAGGAGAAGCAGAGCTTTATCAATTTGCAGCAGCTGAGCAGCAACAATATTCAGAGCGTGCCCAGCGCCTAAATGCTTCACTAGCACAAGTAACCGAACAATTACGTGAATTAGAAAGAAAACATGAAGAAATGAAACAAAAATTAAAGGATATGCATCTTCGCCGAATGGAATTAATGGGCCGGGAAAATGCTACACGAGCTAACATCGGTATGAACAAAGTGTTGGAATCTGACACCTACTCGAATCATTCTTACTCAAAGTTCAAGGACATTGAGAGCTATCTTGACCGTTTGGAACAAAAAGTGAATAGTACTTTCTGCCGCAGCACTATTGATGATCGGATAGCGCAGTTAGAAAAAGAAATGAATAGTAAGGAATCCCATTCTTTAAATCTTATAAAAGAATAAACTTGAAAGGGCAGTGATAATTTGCGATCACTGTCTTTTTTCTCGTCTAACCAAACTTTTTCTAGGAAAAAAGTGGGATTGTTTTTTTGTATAAGATTAAATTAGTTTGAATTTTTTCAAATTATAGTATAGTTAATCTAGTAACTTATTCATTTAGAAGAGAGGTAAGAAAATGTTTAAGGATTTTTATACAAATAATCGTAATCGTTTATATGAGAAGTTAGAAGATCGTTCACTGCTTGTTTTGTTTGCAGGAAAAGCGCCACAAAAATCTGCAGATGAGGCTTACACGTTTGTACCAAATCGTAACTTTTATTATTTAACAGGTATGAACGAACCCAATATTATTTTTTTAGCCTATAAAATAAATAATAAGGTAGAAGAATCACTTTTTATCGAAAAATCAGACCCTGTATTAGAAAAGTGGATCGGAAAGACAGTTTCAAAAGAAGAAGCTGAGGAAATCTCCGGAATAGGGAATATCCAATTTATCGAACAATTTGAATCCTTGTTGTCTCGAACTCTATTTACCACCTCGTTTACGAATGTATATTTAGATCTAGAGAGAAGAGAGTTAGACCAAATAACGTCGAAAGCCCAACAATTTGCAAGTAAACTCCAGGCGAATTATCCATTCCTGCAATTGAAAAATGTTTATCCGGACATTTGTGAGCTACGCGTTTTTAAAACACCTGAAGAAATCGAAGAGATGAAAAAGGCTATTGATATAACCTATAAAGGTATAAAAAATATCATGTGCCATGCGAAATCTGCAAAAAAAGAATATCAACTTGAAGCCTATTTTGATTTTATTCTTACCTCAGAAGGTGTAAAGGATTATGCTTTTCCTACGATTGTAGCAAGTGGAAAAAACGGTACGATTCTACATTATGATAAAAATGATGCTGCCATTGAGGAGGGAAGCCTTGTCCTTCTTGATTTAGGAGCACAATATAACTATTACAATGCTGATATAAGCTTTACATTTCCTGTTAATGGTAAATTTACTGAGAAACAAAAAACCTATTACAATATTGTTTTAAAAGCATTAAGGGAAACGACAGCACTGATAAAACCGGGTGTTCCATATGCAAAACTGAATGAGCATACCAAGAAAGTTCTATCCGGAGAGTGCATCAAAGTTGGATTGATTAAGGATGAAAGTGAAATCGGAAATTATTACTATCATGGAGTCAGCCACTTTCTTGGTCTAGATACACATGATGTTGGTAGCTATAAGGATTTAATTCTACAACCTGGAATGGTGTTAACGGTTGAGCCAGGTTTGTATATCGAAGAAGAAGGAATCGGAATCCGGATTGAAGATGATATTTTAGTTACAGAAGAAGGTCATGAAGTTCTTTCAAAAGATATTATCCGATCTGTTGAAGAAATTGAAGCATTTATGAATGAATAATAGATATTAAAAAAAAGAAGAGAATAGTTATCCTTCCATAACATTCTTCTATTGCCTAAATGATTTGAGAGTTAATAGAACAGTTGAAATTACAAGCCAAACAAGGAAACAAATCGGTAATAACGTGAATAATTTATGTACAAATAGTGAGTTTGAATCCGTAAACTCAAATAAAACCGTTAAAAATGTAGAGCCTATTTTATGCAATTGAATACAAAATAGGCTCCTTTTTCCTTTTTATTGTTTATGTCTACATGAAAAGGATGAGAATTGTCTGTTTTGTCATTTCCATAAAACTGCTCCTTGATTTTATTATTCGCTTCAATCGTTTCATCTTCCTTTTTTCCCCCCTCATACACCCCCTTAACCGATTTGCGTGTTTTCTATCAAATGGTGGTTTATCTGATTAATAACATTAGGTATTTTTAGTTTCTAGTATATAGTGCGATGTAAAATAGGAAAGTTATAACATACTACTTTTGCTTAAAAATAAAATGACACTTAATAGTGTAATATTTCCCATAAATCAAACTATACTATAATAATATTATGCAAACTAAGATTGATGATTTTAAAATTGCTAGACATTGGATCCATAGAGAAAAAAGAAATCTAGTTTTATTATTGGTATTATAAAGAACGAAAAGTTCTTTATAAAATACGAAATATTAAGAAAACAAGAGAATATACGACAAAAAGCAATGAAAACGCTCTCAATTGGGGAAATGCGCCGAATTTTTGGATTTTTCAATATCGGTATTTTGTCCTATACTCAACTTAGTTAATTCTTTAAAAAGAACGAAAATTCAAAAATTTATTTATTTTTTTCACAGAAATCGTTCTTAATATTGAACGATTTGAACTTAAATTACATCTACTAGATTTAAGAAATTGGTTGAATTTCCTAATAGGGAATTCATATAAAAATTTTTACCCCTTAATAAATCGGGGAAATGAGGAGGAAGAAAATGAAAGTTAAAAAGAAGTTAGGGTTAGTAGCAGCAACAGGTGCACTAGGATTGGCATTAATTAGTGGAGGTACATATTCCTTTTTTAATGACAAAGAAGTAACAACCAGTACGTTTGAAATGGGTACGCTAGACCTTAGTGTAAACCCATCAAGCATTGTAAATATTAAAAATTTGATACCTGGAGATTTTATCACTAAATCTTTCACACTTAAGAATAATGGCACTGTAGATATAGCAAAGGTGCTTTTAAAAACTGAATATACCGTTACTAATAAAGATGGTGCACCACCTAATATCGAGGACCTTGGGAAATTTATCCGCGTTAACTTCTTATTTAATCAAGATAAAGCCGTTTTAGGCACATGGTTACCTGAGGATCAAGTAGTGTATCAGACAACGCTACATGACTTACAAACCATGACACCAGATGCAGTTGAAAACAGAATATTCCATGAACATCTTGAAGAAATAGGTGGCCTAAAAAAGGGTGACAAAGATAAGCTTTTCGTTCAATTTCAATTTGTTGATAACGGAGAAGATCAAAATCAATTCCAAGGAGATTCTCTAAGCCTTAAATGGACATTTGAAGCAACTCAGCCAGCAGGAAAAGAAAGATAAAGAATAAATCAAAGAAAGAAGAGTGGGTCTTAACCCACTTTTTTAATCTGTATATTTCTAATTATTTTGTTTTGGGTCTATTAAAAGTTTTGTTTTATTGTGAAAATCGTCAGTGAATCCTGATATTGTTGATTATTAACTAAAAATAATCATTTCTAAAATATTATCAATTTGATTATTGAATATTTTAATTTTTTTGATAATATTAAAATTGGACATTTTGTAGTGTCTAGAAATTGAGAGAAGGGAGAAAAAGACTATTTTTGTTCGTTATTAAGTTCCAATGGTGCTTTTATTACGAAAAAAGGGCTGGAGAGGTGAATTGTATTGAAGAGAAAAAAGTCTGGAAAGGTTTTTAGTAGTTTACTAATTTTTACACTTGTTTTTTCATTATTAACACCTATTTTTGCTTCTGCTGAAAATGGATTGAATCCAAAAGGATCGCAAACGAGCAATGAAAGCATTTTTCAAATGAAGAATCTGATCGCCCAGCAAGAGTCATTATTAAATCAAGAGCCAACATTATCACCAGATTTAAAAAATATTGATGGTGATAAAGAGGTAGACGTTATTGTCCAATTATCAGAACACCCTGTTGCACTTGAAAAAGGAATCAAAAAGGTCCAGGGAAAATCATTCACTGCTTCGGATAGGGAAAATGTTAAAAAGAACATAAAATCTCAGCAAGATAAATTTGAAAAGCAGTTAGGAAATAAAGGCATTAAACATAAAAAAGGCTTTACTTATAGTGAAGTATTTAATGGGATGTCACTTAAGTTAACGGCAAAAGAATTAAAGAAACTTTTGAAAGTGGAAGGTGTTGTAAGTATTGAGCCAGATACAGAGGTTCATGCTTTAGGTGAACCTTCAAAAGAAGCTACTGCAACTCAAGCGATAGGTAGTAGTAATCCATTCCTTGGTATTCCACAAGTCTGGTCAATGGGCTATGAAGGGAAAAATGTAAAAGTAGCCGTACTTGACACCGGTATTGACTATTACCATCCAGAATTTGAAGGTGTTTATAAAGGCGGATACAATTTTATCGATCAATCTAAAGCTACCGAATATACTCGCAATCGAGCAAATAATGATCCATACGAAACCACACCGGTTGATCGACCAGCAAATAAACCAGAAGTTGATCCAACAACTGGCAATCCCTTCTATACTGAACACGGTACTCACGTAGCAGGTACCATTGCTGCTCAAGGTAAAAATCCTTATGGAATTAAAGGAATTGCACCGAAAGTAGAACTATATGCCTATCGTGTATTAGGAGCGTATGGGAGTGGCTCTAATTCTGGAATTATCGCAGGAATTGAAAAAGCAGTTCAAGAACATATGGATATTATTAACTTATCCTTAGGTAGTGCAAGCAATAGCGCAACTTTATCAGATGCTATTGCGATTAATAATGCAGCATTGGCAGGAGTAACAGCAGTTGTTGCAACAGGTAACAATGGTCCAAACCGGGGGACAATTGGAAGTCCATCAACAGCAGCTTTTGCTATTTCGGTTGGTAACTCAACCATTCCTGAAACAACGATGAAGGGTCAAGTGAATATAACCCTAGAAGGTTCATCTCCTGCATCTTATAATCTTAATTTAATGGGATGGAAGTTTGGAGTTGACCCAGCTGCAACTTTAACAGGTACTTATGATGTTGTTTCTGTACCAAATTTTGGCGTGGATGCTGATTATGCTGGATTAAATGTAAAAGGAAAAGTAGCATTCGTTTCTCGTGGTGGTGGTATTGCATTTGTCGATAAGATTGCTGCTGCTAAAAAAGCCGGTGCGATTGCGACGATCATTCAAAATAACGGCGGGGCAAACGGGAATGGACCTACAGGGGTATTCTTAGGCGATTCCTTCTCCTTCCTCCCAACATTTGATATGTCGACTACAGATGGAAATGCCTTAAGAACAGCCTTACAAACGAAAAAAGCAACCGTTACTTTCAATAATTTCACGTCTGGACTTACTGCTGGGGACGAAATTAATAGCTCAAGTTCACGTGGACCGTCTAACCCGAATTTCGATCTTAAACCTGACGTTTCTGCACCTGGAACGGATATCATGTCATCTATTCCAGCGTATAAAAAGGACTACCCTAATGCAGATTACACTGAAGCCTACGAGCGATTTACTGGAACAAGTATGGCTACTCCACACATCACAGGTATTGCAGCGTTACTTAAGTCAGAGCATCCAGATTGGACTCCATTTGATATTAAAGTAGCACTCTCCAATACTTCAAAACAATTAGATGTATCAAAATATGATGTATTTGCCCAAGGAGCAGGACGTGTTCAACCCGTTCAAGCAGTTACAACAGAGGCATTAGCCTACGCGATTGACAAGACAACTTTTTCTTCAAAAACATACGACAATATTAAAGGGACCGTCACTTTCGGCAATGTTGCAACGAACGCTAACAATGCTTCAAGTGTCACTAGAGATATTAAAGTAAAGAATCTAACCGGTAACGCAAGTGATTACACAGTTAATGTCCAAGTAACGAAAGCAGCTACGGGTGCATTGGCTGGAGCAACTGTTACTGTAGATCAGTCAACATTTACTTTAGATGGTTCAGGTGAGAAAGCCTTAAGAGTAACGTTAAATGTTCCAAAAGGTGCAGGGACAACGGGTAATGAAATGTTAGGTTATATTCACCTTACCAATGGGAAAACAAAGTTAATATTACCATTTGCAGCAAACTTTACTCCACCAGCAGGGATTAAGAGCTACTCCATTGACAGCAAGGTTATTTCTCCAAATGGTGATGGGAAATTAGATAGTACAACCGTTCGTTATGAGTTTTATGATCGTCAATTTACAACTTATATAGAACTTTGGGATGCTGCCCATCAGGATGGTGGGTTCTATGGAGATGGATATTTAGGATATTTAGTGGCTTCTAGTTCAACAACAACAGGAGCAAAAACGGTTGCGTTTAATGGAAGTATCACTGAATGGGGAACAAGTAAAAAGGTGAATGTACCTGATGGTGTATATACCATTGATTTAACAACATTAAACTCAGCTCAAACAGCAGTTGTTGCAGCAGATTGGCTTGGTCCAATTTATGTTAAAACGAAAGCTCCTGAATTTGTCCTCCCAGCTACAGGAGATATCATTGAAGAATCCGCTTTTGAGTTTAAAGGCTCAATTAAGGATAAATTCATTGATTTCAAAGATGTAGTTGAATCGGTATTTGGGGAAAATTATAATGTTAACGACAAATTAACGACTACGTATGAACTAAAAGACAAAGATGGCAAAGTATTAGAAACGAAACCAGTTACTTTAGCGCAAGATGGCTCATTTGCAATTCCAATTGCAGGATTAAAAGCTGGAGAATACAAATTGAAGTTTAATATTTCAGATATCGCACAAAACTCCGCTGTTAAAGAAGTAACAGTTACAGTGAAGGAAGACCCGCAAGTAGCTAAAATGGTTGTCACTGACCAAGATATTGCCCAACAAATTAAAAACACTTCTAGTGTAGTTGTGCTTGCAAGTCCAACATTCTCAAAATCTAAAAATAAGGTAAAAGTAGAATTGTCCCCATCGATTTTGACAGATTTAATACAATCTAAAAAATCAGTGGCCTTTGTTTCAGGTGGCGTTCAAATGATGCTTCCCACAAAAGTACTCTCACAATTAAGCAATACTGCATCTGATAGGGTATACTTGGAAATTAGTCTTGATAACAGTACAGTAGTACCAGTTTCTTCTACAGATGAAGCGATAACAGATATTTATCAATTCGCTTTCAAAACTGAAAAAGGAAGAAATTGGACTTATGTGACAGCACTTGAAGATGCGGTAGATGTCCGTTTACCTGTTAATGCTTCTACAGCGAAAGGCTTCAAGAAAGTAGAAGTTAACGAGTTTAATAAAGGTAATGGTTCATTAAAAGCATTAAACAGCACATATTTGTCAGGATCCATCGACTTCAAAACAGCTGACCTATCAAGCTTTGTTGTGATTGGGAAAAATAAAAAATAGCGAATATAATAAGTTCGGAAACGGCAGCAGATATGCTGTCGTTTTTTTAGTGGTTTGGAAAATTATAAAATTCAAGGTTGTTGAAAATAAAGTGAAATCGAGGTAAAAACCAATCGACGAACCGAAAGGATACATAGAGTCCTAATATTGAATAAATATCACTAAAAAATGTGGTTTCAAACGTATACTTCTTGGTTAATTTATTATATAATTTAATTAAGTGTTCTATATATAGAACTACTTTATACTTAATAAAGTAAAAATTGTTGTAGGAATTATGAATGTTGTTTTTTTAAAGAATTGGAAATAAATAGAAGAGAGGTTACGGTTTTTTAGAAGACTAGTCAAGAGGAACAAGTTAGGAAGTTTTATTATGGAATAAACAGGATTAAGAGAATTGATCAGGAAGGTGAAGAAGGTTGAAGAAAACAGTAAAAATTATTGAAAGAATTATTACGATAATATTAGTTGTTAATGTAATCATAATGACATTTCTGGTCATATCCTCAAAACTATCAAAAGGAGAAACTCAGATTTTTGGATACCAGTTAAAAACGGTTCTCTCCGGATCAATGGAACCGACCTTTTTAACCGGATCTGTCATTGCGATAAAATCCCTAAACTCCGATGAAAGCGGGACACTGAAAAAAGGTGATATCATTACATTTCAAACAAATGAAAAAATATTAGTTACTCATCGCATAATTGGGGTTACTACTAATGATAAAAATGTTTTATACGAAACAAAAGGTGATAACAACAAAACAGCTGATTTAGTTCCAGTCCCATCAGAGGATGTGCTTGCGAAATATTCTGGATATACTATTCCTTACGTAGGATACATCATCGATTTTGCCCAATCAAAAAATGGCTCCGCACTCCTACTTATTGGTCCTGGTATTATTTTATTAGGATACGCTATTTTCACGCTCTTCCAAATTATTGGGGGAAATGAGGAAAAAAAACAAAGTATTGACACTAAAGAGAATACTGTTTGATCCTTGGTTGACCCAAAATTTCTTTTGTACGCCCCTTTGGTTCACCTTAAGTTCTTTCAAAAGATATTATCCGATCTGTAGAAGACATTGAAGTATTTATAAATGAATAATTATTAGTGGAAATAGAAGATGAAACCATTCGGTAGCTCTCTTTAAAAGGAAAAAGGTTTTCTGGGCTGCCGAAGATTAGAGTGCGGGAAACTAATATTTCGCACTCTGTTATTTTTTTAACGGGAAAAGTAGTGAGTCCTTCAACTTTGGGTTAATGTCTTAACCGGTTAATAAAAATGAATAAACTATCATTTTAAGTTAATGCTATACATAATGAAGGCAGATAAAAAGGAGACATCCCCGTGAAGCCATATGAAATGACAAACATGATTATTGATGATTTTGCAGTCGACGAATATGTGACAGCGGAATTTACTTACAAAAATAAAAACTATAGCATTACTTTTAAAAAAGCCGACCTTGAAATCATCAATTCCTGGGTGTTCGAGGAAGGTACCTCTTTTCCAGCAAATTTATCTGATGAAATAATTGAATCGATAAGAGAAGATGTTAAAAAAAGTATATAGTCGTAATAACGTTCTTTTTTATACAAGTGTTAGAGGTCTGTTCGTTGGCACCATCCAAAGTTCCTTTTGGTCGTATGTTTTTTGCCTAGCAACTAGCGAAAAATAAACAAGTTATGAATAATTACTAGTTTATTATCTGCTAATTAAAGTTATTCGATATTAAGTTATAGTGCTAGTTAGTCAAAGAAGTTCTATTGAGAGATATGGTACTTTTCTTTGAAAATGGGACTTAATTCACTCCACACATCAAATTTATTCCCGTTTAAATCATAGAAAACAAAGTTCCTTCCAGAGTGTCCTCTGTTTTCAATCTCTCCAACTCTTACCTGGTTATCGATAAAATCTTTATGTATCGCTTCTAAAGAATTTAATCCATTAACTTCGAATGTAATTGAAAAACGTTCCTCACCATAAATATCATAAAAATTTGAGCTTTGATTTTCTTTAGATTTAACAAGGAAAATACTTTGGTTTGCAAAATTAAGAATTGCTTTGTCCTCGTCTTTATATCCTAACTCTTCTCCCAATTTATTTACATACCATTCAGAAGAAAGTTCTACATTTGAAACTGGAATATAAGTAGTTCCTACTCTTAATAATCTTTCACTCATTTTATTATCTCCTTCCAAAAACATTAATAAATATTTTCTCCTTTAATGTATATTTCTCCTTTTGAATTCTATATTTTTTTTAATAAAAGCCGTGCTTATACATTTGGATTATTGCATAATAAAAATAAGATCAAAAAACGGTGCCTTCCACTAGGAATATAGCGGAAAATTAGAAAATAAAAAAGGTGATTGATTATGGCTCTAGGAATAAATGAAACAGAGAGATGTCCACTCTGTAATAGCAGCAATAATTGTTGTAATTCTCAAGATAAATCATTAGGAATATGCTGGTGTAGCGAAGAAGACTTTCCAAAAGAAATTTTTGATCTTGTACCACCTGATGAATTGAGAAAAACTTGTATTTGTAAAAATTGTTTAGAGCAGTTTAGGATGAAAGAAAAGTGAGACCGCTCGATAAACGATTTGGGCGAATTATTTTTTCCAAAAACAACTATACATTCGACTAAATAAAAGTTGAAACTGAATATTACATCAAATTGTGTGCCAGGTACTATTCATAAGATTGGATGGTACCTGGCATATTCATTTATTTTTTCAAAATAATTTATACTAGGTGCTAATACTAGGTGATATAATAAAAAGAAAAAATGAGGTGTAATCTAATGATTAAATCTAAAGCACGTATTACAGCTATTGGTACCTATGTTCCTCAAAAGAGATTGTTAAATGAAGATCTAGAAAAGATGGTAGATACAAATGATGAATGGATTGTCCAGAGGACTGGCATAAAAGAAAGGAGAATTGCAGGAGAAGAAGAATATGCTTCCCATTTAGCTTTTAAAGCTATAGCAAATCTAGTTGAAAAATATCATAAAGATTTACAGGACGTGGATTGCATTATAGTAGCAACAACAACTCCTGACTATGCGTTCCCTAGTGTGGCATGTCAAATTCAGAATCACTTTAATATCCCTTGTACAGCAGCTTTTGACTTAAATGCTACCTGTGCAGGTTTCACATATGCTTTACACTTAGCAAACAATTTAATTACTTCCGAGGCACATAAAAAGATTTTAGTTGTTGCAACCGAGACTTTATCAAAAGTAACTGATTATAAAGATAGAACAACCTGTATTCTATTTGGAGATGGTGCGGGTGCAATACTAGTTGAATATGATAAGGAAAATCCTAGTTTCTTGGCTAGCCATATGGGAACGAATGGAGAAGGCGGTCTGCATGTATATAGAACAACCTTTGCAACGACTATAGACGATAAACCTTTAAATACAACTGGAAAGATTGTTCAGAATGGCAGGGAAGTATACAAATGGGCATCCCGTACATTACCAATAGGGATCCAAGAATTATTACTCAAGACAGAATTAAACATTGAGGATATTAACTGGTTTATCCCACATAGCGCAAATCTAAGGATGGTTGAATCAATATGTGAAAAATCAGGATTTTCCATAGAAAAAACACTAATTAGTATGAAGTATTTTGGGAATACCTCTTCTGCTTCCATTCCATTAGCACTAAATCTCGGAATAGAAGAAGAGAAAGTTCAATATGGAGATACTTTATTGCTCTATGGCTTTGGAGGAGGGCTTACCCATTTAGGACTTGTTATAAGGTGGAATATTAAATAAGGATACCAAACGGTCAGATGCTTTATCATGAAGGTTGATGGTGGTAAACAACTTTATTGTTAATCAATTGATAGAAGCGATCAGTAAGTATTATGATATTAAACAACACAGATAACACCGTTCATGAAATTCCGAACGGTGTTATCTGAATCCCGGTTATATTCGGACAGGTCGAGGGCCAAAAAATTTAAGAAATGTTGCGGGAAATAGCCTGATTGGGAAATCTACGGATGAAGAAATATGAAAATGCTTGGATTGTGACAACCGTAAGGAGCTCCTATGAATAAACCCAGCCTATTTTTCCTTTATGCAGCGGTTCCAACGGGTGTTTAATTATTTGACGAACTACCATCTTGCTTAATCTAGAAAAGTTTAATGAAAACGGAGACACAACGAACCTGTTCTTAAAAGTTGAAAATGTTTCGAAGCGGTCATCGGTTAATCAGTTTTATCAAATTCTTTTCCTACTTTTATAGCGGGAAATGCTATTATTGTGGTAAAACCATCAAGATGTTTATATTCACAGCTGATTGAATTACTATTGGAACTATATAGTTACTGATAATAACTGTTTTCATTTGGTAAAAAAAAAGCTATTGCTATTGCTGCTACTGACGAAGAGTTAGAAAGTTATTAGAGTTTGTAAGACTTATTTAAAGAATTGCACAAACAAATAATCATTTTAATTCATTACTAGAGGTTATTCAATGAAGGTATATAGACTAAAAAGGCAGTTTAATGGATATAAAAGAGGAACACAGTTTTACTTGATTGTTGAATCAGAATTTATCGGGGTTAAAGAGTTTGTATTGCGAACGAAAGATCTAACGAATAGTATATCGATCAATGAAAATGAACTTCTTAAGAATTTTACTTTTATAAAAGAAATCTTTTAATGAATTTAAGACCCCAACTGCGTGTAATAAATAAAAAACGTAGAGGAATGCTAAGAAAAGATAGTATTTTCGTTGGTGATTGATCTGCTCAGTCATTTTTCATAAAATTGCCAAGGTACTATCATTTCATAGTGCCTTTTTTCTTTTTACTACTTTTTTGAAGTTTAGTGATCGTGTTTTATCCGATTAGCAGCTAGATTGGATTAAATCAGGGGGAGAGGTAAAATCCTTATTTTGGATAAATTATTTTAGTATTTAGATTCATTCAAAAAAGAAAGTAGCCTGTTCCCTCTCTTTTAAATAGTTTGATCATGTTGATCTAAAAGGTTGGCAAGGATCGCAGAATTTTCTTGGTCGGCATCATATTGCACAACATCATCATACTCAAATAAGTGAAAGCTATCTTGGAATTGTTCACTCATGTATTTCACAAAGACATTCGGATCTTTTTCTCCTCCACGCCTAAATTCCATCATGATGGCCCTAAATTTATGCGGCGGCAAATCGGTTTGAATATGATAGGATTTTGTTAATCCCAATTGATCCGAACTGTATAAGTTATAGGTATAAGTATAAGACATGCTTGAACCCCTTTCTCTTTGTGTTCCAGTTCTATTTATATTGTGGTCAGTGCTTCCGTTTACTTGTTATTTCTATATTATAGATACGAAAGTGAATCTAGAAGAGGCCGGACATCAAATTCCGGTCTCATTTGCAATATCTGAGATACAATTAGAAACTATTATTAATAAAGTGCCAAGCATTCAACTAATGGTTCTCACTTTGATTGGATCGGGGTTTTTTCGAATTGTCGTTAGAAACTGATTCCAGTCCATATCCAGTAGAACTGATTTCAAGCACCTGTTCATTTCCTTTGTTCTTTAAGATTGCGTTTGTTTGATTTTGAAAAGGATCAAAATTTTCGTTTTCCAAATGATATACCTCCTTGATATATTCAATAAGCGGAAGGATGTTTACTCTGTTCTTATCTTTTAATAGCTCCCCATGAAAGAACCGTAGTGTATATTCGACACTTCTAGTATTTGCAATATGCAGGAAAGTACTTATATAAAACAAATTTTTATGCTTCATTTTAGATTTTTATTTTGTTAGACCCCTTCGGATAAAGTACGAAAAATAGAACTAGAAAATAATAATACTTTGCAGGTACGAATTTCTACTTTCTTTTTGAAAAAATATTCATCATATAGGTTAATAGTAAAATCTGGCCACAACTTATTTTATTAAGGTTGTTTTCGTAAACATTGTTGTTTTTTAGATAAATTCGCCTCAATAAAGCCTACATTATGGGGAACAATTACACTTTATTTGTGAATCCGACACGTATATTTTCGAATCAACATAAGCAACAATCTTTCA
The DNA here is from genome assembly GCF_031988165.1 of Neobacillus sp. Classification (NCBI taxonomy): domain Bacteria; kingdom Bacillati; phylum Bacillota; class Bacilli; order Caryophanales; family Bacillaceae; genus Neobacillus; species Neobacillus sp. The sequence goes on along the minus strand of NZ_DALZYO010000013.1, from coordinate 5,883 downwards.
GAAAAGAATTTTTATAAAAGATGACATGCAAACTTTCATCCTCCCATTCCTGAAAATCAAAAAATTAAAAATAGAGATTTTCCCATCTAAACAGTATAATCAGGGATGGGAGTTGAAACAAATGAACAAAAAAGACATCGCTAATATCCGTAAGCAATTTAAATTAGACAATCATTTGATGAATATTCGAGAAATCTTCAATGTTTATGTGCAGAAGGAATCAGCCGAGATTTATCATCAAGTCTGTCAGCCGTTTCCATTGTTAGATCACGAAGCACAAGAATTATTTTTGGCCAACTTTAAAAAGGTGTTGACCGGCCATCTCGATGCCAAACTGTTTGAACTGAAATTCAGGCGGGATGTGGATTATAGTACACAAGGGATCCTTTTCGAAGGATTACGAGCGGACTCGGCTGATTGGCAAGATAACATGCTGGACATCGTCGGAAAAATATTTGCTCATGCTGTTTATGAATTTGATACAGTGGTGACATTTATCCGAGGAGAATATCGAAAACCGACTAAGAAGAGGGGCCAAGAATCCGAAGAAGGCGGGGATGATGAGGTTTATTCCAATGAGTTTATCCTTTGCAGCCTCAATAAAACCGATCTGCCGAAAAAAGCCTTGTTGTTTGATTATATCGAAAAAGAATTTAAGTCCTATCATGTCGTTGATCCCATTATTAATTTAGACTCTCCTATGTCTGGTTTTCTGTTCCCGGCTTTTAACGACAATGCTGCAGATGTAAACCATATTCTCTATTGTGCTGGGAAAGTAAATCAACCGGATTTCACCTTTATTGAAAAGGTTCTCGATTGTGAAGACATCATTACTCCTCAGGAAGATAAGGACTGCTTTGACTTCATTTTAAAAGAAGTAATAGGGGAAGAAGTGGACTCCGCGGTCATTTCGAATGTTTATGAGGAAATCGATCGAGTTGTCCAGGAGAATCAGGAAAAGGAAGACAGTGAACCCCCTACGTTGGATCATCGCGACATCGAACGTATCTTAACGGTCAGTGGCGTCGAAAATGTTGAAACTGCCAAAGTGGAGCATGCCTTTAAAAGCGTTGTAGCGGACGAAAAACATGAATTCAAAGCAAGTAGTTTAATTCCTAAAAATATAAAAATTAGTACCAAGGTGGCAAATGTAACCATCAACCCGAAAGACCTGAAAAATTTAAAATATATCACGTACGAAGGAAAACGGTGCCTATTGTTGGAGGTAGATGAAGAGGTCGTCGTCGAAGGATTTCGACTGGAATCGAAGACCCTCTAGGAGTTTAAGGGATAAGTACCTTTATCCATAAGCTTTGATTCCGAAAGATCTGTATTCTACTCGCAAGTTTGATTAAAAGAATTGGGGGCGATTTGAGTGCCACATTTATTTATAAGAGGAATTTCAGTTGAGCAAGTTAAAACCATTAGTAAGCCGTTAGTACAAGAATTAGCTGATCTTTGTGCATGTGGAACGGACAATTTTACACTGGAAGTTGTTAACTCTACTTTTGTTTTTGATCGTAATGAGGTACCCGGATATCCGTTTATTGAAGTGAAATGGTTTGAACGGGGGCAGGAAGTTCAAGATCAATTTGCTAACATTGTCACGAAACATGTTCATTCCCGCGAGATTCCAGAGGTAGAAGTAGCCTTTAGTACATTTAGGGAATCAGATTATTATTACAATGGTAAGAGTTTTGCAACTGAATAAAGTGGGATAATTGAAATTTTAGTGGCATTTCCAATATCATTTGCTAGTTTAATCATAGCAATTCTGTCAGTTCATAACAAAAAAATAATCCCCCCATGAGTTAGAGGCTCGGATGGATTATTTCCATCTAAGTCAATCGCTTTAAGGGAACCGTCTATTGCTGGACCGAACATGTGAAAGAATGTTCGGTCTTTTTAAATTTATGAATTGTTTATATATATTAGTAAATATTTTATCTAAAATTCTTCAATGTCATTTGCTTAATTGTTTCGATGTGCTCTTCCATTAGATGTTGCGCTAAAAGGATATCTGATTGTAAAAGTGCATTTAGAATTCTTTATGCTCGTTATTTGCTAGGCGCGGTCTTTCTTGTGAATGAGCAATCATTACACCGATCCAGTTTATTTGTGCTTCAAGTGATTCCATCATTCATTATTGACAATTTTATTTCTTAAAAAGGAGTAAATTTTTTCATTTAGTTGTTCTAACGGAGTGCAAGAACATAAAGATTAAGCTGCCATTCTTGGCGGCTTTTATTGTGCTAAAGGACAGATTAGCAGAAGAAGGATTTTCCATAATCTGTGTAGAATATTGCTTTTTGTAAGTTATAACTTGGTGATATGAAGGAGTCCGTATTTACCTATATCAACAATGAAATTTAGGAGTGATTTTAATGAAAACATTTGAAGCCTTAGAATGGCTTAAAAGTAACAACAATCCATCAGCATTAGCATCTGATAGGTTTGGTGAAACTGCTAATTCAATCAAATTTGTTGAAAAACTCTATGAACTGGGTGCACTAAAGGTAAATGTTATAGATATTCTAGATGAACCAGAACGAATAGAAGATGAAGGGGGACCATATGCAACGTCTCTGATTGTAGATTTACCGCAAGACCAGGAAAAGCGTAATAGGATTATTGATTTTTATAAAATAGAAATTGAAGAACAAGGGATTGACGAAGGAGAAGGAATTTTAGAATGGAATGAAAGTAAATTAAATGAAGGCAAACTGGGTTTTGGTTGGGGCTAATAATGTATGCCACAGAGGAAACATCTTCTTGAACTATATGGGGCTTTCGTTAAACAAGGATTCTTGCGGCAGCCCTATTTTTTATCGGGCTAAAGGTTCAATGATAATTTATTTACGATAAAATGGTCGAAACACCAATTTTTAAATTGGTAAACAGATGGTTAGGAGTAAAATTATGGAGTATAAAAAAGGTTATATTTGTAGATGTTGTGGAGAATTTCACGAAGAACTTCCTATGAGTTATGGGAGCGACGCTCCTGTTTATTTTTACTATATGCCAGAAGAAGAACGAGAAAATCGAGTTGAAATGAACGATGACTTGTGTGTGATTGATGATGAACACTTTTTTATTAAAGGATGTATTGAAATTCCTGTTTTAGATGGTGAAGGACCGTTTATTTGGGAGGTATGGGTTTCTTTAAGTGAAACAAACTTCGAAGAAACAATTGAGTATTGGGAAACAGAAGGAAGAGAAAATAAGCTGGAGCCAATGTTCGGTTGGTTATCTACCTCACTTCCTTGTTATCCAGATACAGTAAATCATAAAACAATGGTTCATACCAGAGAAGTGGGATACAAACCTTATATTGAGCTCGAACCAACTGACCATCCATTAGCCGTTGTACAAAGAGATGGTATTAATCTAAATCGTATCCAAGAAATTGCTGAAGAAATTTGTAATGAAAACAACCAAGGAACAGATAAATTATAGAAAGAAAAATAAGACCAATTGACAATTGTTTTGAACTAGCTTGACGTATGTGAAGAATTGTAGTTGATCTAACAGGTAGCATTACTTCAACTGTAGCTTTATAGAAAAGATTGATTGTTTAAAACAAAGTTCGATTATTTAATATAAAGATTGATAATTTGTAATAAAGTTTGATTAAAACATTCAAGAAGATGATATAAATTTGGAAATTCGTATCACCTTCTATTATTTCTTGGAATAATAATTGTAAGAATATTGCAGTATTCGATAATTTAAAGAATGGACAGGATGGAGGAATGTAGGTATGAATGTAAAAGATGTGATACCTAACTTAGGGTTATTATAATAAAACCTATATTATTATTTTCGACGTACTGAAAATATGAAATATCATAAAGAATATGTAGTAATGATAAAGGAGAGTATAATGTACACAGTTGGACAAGTAGCTAAATTTTTAAATGTATCTAGAGATACCTTAAAATTTTATGAGGAAAAGGATTTAGTAAAGCCTAAGCAAAATAGTGAGAATGGGTATAGAAAATATAATCATTTTGATATATATGATATAACAACAGTAAATTTCTATAGAGAAATAGATATTGAAATAAAAAAAATACAAGAATTAAGAAAAGGTAAGAGTATAGAGGGAATACAATCATTATTAGAAGAGAAAGAACAAGAGGTTTTAGATATATTAGAATATAAAAAACTACTGTTAAAAAAGCTTCAGGTCGTAAAAGAAGATTGCGAAAAAATTAAACATTTTCTAGGTGTATACGCAGTAAAAGAAATGAAGCCTTTAGAAATAAAAGGAGAAATAGAGCATTTTACTGCATATGATGAATATGACACTCTAAAAGAAAGCACAGACAGTTTAAAAAAAGCAGTGATTCTCACATCTTTAAGAAGAGTCATACGTTTCAATAAAGAAGGTATTCTTGAAGATAAATTTATCATTGTAAGAAAAGTAGAAGATTGTGATAAAGCAATAGAAGGTGAAATTCTATCTCATCCAAAATGTATTTATACAGTTGTTGAAGATGGAAGATGGTCAACGGGCGGAAAAAATACTGACCATAAAGTGGAAGCTAGTTTAAGAAAAGTAGCAAAAGAAAAAGGGTATGAACTTTTGGGGCTTGTTTATATAAATCTATTACTTACCACTTATGAAGATGGACTTGAACGTATTTTTTTAGAAATTTATGTACCTATAAAGTGAAAATTTAATCAGTGGGGGTGCTTCATCTTCCACAGGATAGAGGAACACAACTAAAACCTGCACATACTGTTATAACTGGTGGTCTTATTGCTCATTCATGCGGGGAAAATAATGCAGACATGTATTGACCTGTGAGTAACCCATAAGTCTATGCTGAAGGTATTCGTAAATATGAGCGTTATGATATTGACGAAATATTTAGTTTGAAGCGGGGGATCTGTATGAGTAGAGAAAAGAAGCTAAAAAAGCCAGTAACAAGTTTTATTCTACTAACTAATATCATTTTTTTGCCACTTTTTTGTCTTGTAGGGGCCATAAAGATGTTGGGATTTCCTACATGGGTTTTTGATGTCGTGCGCTGTATATCAGCTTGGTCTTCAACCTTTGCTTTTGCAATACTATTTAAAAAAATCTATCCTGGGCAGAGTTTTATACATTTTGTTAAAAATAAATTCAAGACTAAACTTAAATTTTCTGCGATCCTTTCTGTAAGTACGATTCAAGCCTTCATATTTATGCTGATTTTGTTTCTCGTATTGAATAATAGTGAAGTAGACTCTATTTTTACTATTTCTTCATGGGGAATGCTGTTCTATTACTTCTTAAAAAACCTTCTGTCAGGGCCACTAGGTGAAGAATTAGGCTGGAGAGGTTTTGCTCAAGTTGAGCTTCAAAAGAAGCATTCGCCATTAAAAGCTTCGATAATCATAGGATTTTGGTGGGGTATGTGGCATCTACCCATATGGTTTACTACAGGGTTTATGGGCATGGATTTGATAAAATATATTCTATTCTTTATGATTTCAATCGTATCTACTACGATTATCATGGCAGCATTTTATAATTTAAATCAGAATTTAATCATCCCAATCATCATCCATCAATTCTTTAATTTTTATATTGGCTTAATAAACGGAATCTTAATCGATTTAATCATGTATAACGCAATTTTTTATTTAGTAGTAGCAGTTTTAATCATCATTATCAATCCAAAGAAAGTATTGTATGGCAAAAAAGCTACAAACATTATTAATGGAAAGCATTACATGATTTAGTGATAGTTTGTACTGCTATATACTTCAACTATCATGAAAATATGTTTCTTCAAGAATAGAAAAATGAAATTATTAATAAGCATATGGATTAGGGGTGACTGGATTAAGGTCAGTATCAGTATTGACACTTCCTAACCATTTTCATTCTCT